>NZ_VOYE01000007.1:0-182737 GCF_013420765.1 Acinetobacter sp. YH01009
CGAGTAGAGCTAGAAGTATCTCAGGCTTTTTAAGTGGTATTTACGCATCACTATGTGCATACCAATTAACTCAGCAGCATAAGCCCACAATTCAAATTATGCAGTCATTGGCTTAAAAAGGATTCGGATTATATAAGCTTTTTTTTAATTATTTTAAAACTCAAAGGCACTCGTTAAACTTTACATAAACCTTATATTGGAGATAAATTATTGTAAAATAAAGACAAAATATTATGCCCATTTCCTGATTTTTTATGAGCATATCGAATTATGAAATTATAAGGCTTTAAGTCCCTTCATCTAGACGAAATTGGGGTTAAATCATAACTATATTGAATAAAGTATATATTACGTCAAGTTTATAATCCATTTATCAACCGCTCTACCGTGATGAAGTGGCGAAAGAATTTCGTTTTCGCGGAATCATTATTTTTCTCCTGTATGCCCTGTCATGTACGGGGATTTATCAAGTGATTCCATAACGCAGTTTTGTAGATTCCTCTGTATATTTGGGTAGTGTTTATCATTCTGATTGCATGGGATTTATCTTTTTTTCCGCATTAAACCCTTATTTTAATGTTTATACTTGTCTAGGCTCGATGTGCGCTGTTGCGATCATATTTATCATCTTTACTATGATTTGTAATGATCACAATGATGCGCTATTACATGCAGCCATGAAGTATGCCTTGGTCATCATCTATGCCTTTGTTGGTATGCGTTTTTATATTGCCATGGTTGCGGGTTGGTAGAACATAACCCACTGACTGGGCTAGCAAACCGTCGTCCGTTATAAGGAGCTTTAGAACAGCTATGGCATTATGCCCTACGCCATCAACAGCCTTTAAGCATCATGGTGATCGATATCAATTTTTTTGAAATTAAAATGATCATTTAGGTCATCAGGCGCGTGACATCTGCCTCACACAAATTACTGAGGTTTTGTCTCAAATCACCAATCGAAATGGTGAGTTAGCTGCACACTATGGCAGCGAAGAGTTTTTACTCCTCTTTAGGGTGTTAACTGAAGCTGAAAATTGAACCTTTGGCAACCGATTTATTACGCAGAATTTAATCACTCGAACTTCCACATCCAGCCAGCCATATGTCTAAATTTGTGACGATTAGCATCGGTACGGAAACGATCATTCCATCTAAATCTGATAAAATTCAAAAATTTATATTGGCTGCCGATCAAGCGCTTTACCTTGCAAAAGGCAGCGGTCGCAACCAATATCGATTAGCTCAGGCTGAAGCGCAGCTTGATGTTTGAGTCAGTTTATCGCTTTGTTAATTTATCCATTGTTGAATTTACACACAGACTTTTTAGCGTTTATAAATAATATTTTGACTGCTTTTTTTACATGCAGACAAACCTTTTCTGGCATTTTCCTACCACTTTTTTTGCTAGAATCAGCAATACGATTTGTTAACGTACACCTGTGGTTTTGAATGAAGAGACAATATAAATATAAGGACTTTTTCTAAATTCAATTTCCATCAAAACAGTGTTTTTCGTTTAGCAGCGCACAAATTTTTATTTTAAGGTATTTCGTTTCATGCAAGCTGATAATTCCAAAGTTGACCTTTCAACCCTGACTCCGATGATGCAACAGTACATGTCAGTCAAAATGCAAAATCCGCATTCATTGATGTTTTATCGGATGGGTGATTTTTATGAGCTCTTTTTTGAAGATGCGCATAAAGCAGCAAAACTTTTAGGAATTACACTAACACATCGTGGTAAAGCCAATGGTGAACCTATTCCTATGGCTGGTGTCCCATACCATGCTGCTGAAGGCTATTTAGCCCGCCTTGTAAAAAAAGGTGAAACGGTGGTGATCTGCGAGCAAATTGGTGAAGTGACAGGCAAAGGGCCGGTTGAGCGCGGAATTGTCCGTATCATTACCCCGGGGACATTAACGGACGATGCACTGATTGCCTCCCATCAAAGTTCAAATTTAGTCGCGATCTGCTTACAACAAAATCAAATCGGGATTGCTTTACTAGACCTCAGTGCAGGTATTTTCAAAGTTCAGCAAATGGACTATCAACTGGAACAATTGGCAATCGAACTTTCTCGTTTAATGCCGAGCGAAATTTTGATTGATGAAGATCTTATTGATCCGAATATTGTCGAGCAAATTAAACGTCAATTAGACTGCCCTGTCACTAAACGTCCAAACGTTGACTTCAATTTAAATAACGCACAAAAAACGCTGTGTGACCAATTTGCAGTTGCCACACTTTCAGGTTTTGGTATTGACCATTTACCTTTGGCGAAAGCTGCCGCAGCGGCTTTGATTCACTATGCAAAAGTGACTCAAAAAACTGCTTTACCACATATCCGCAGCATTCAACTTGAACAAAGTAGTGATTTCGTGGCGCTCGACCCCGTCACTCGTCGTAACTTGGAACTGATTGATCCCCTATTTGAACATGGTACTTCCCTGTTCCAACTAATCAATGATTGCCAAACTGCTATGGGTGGCCGTTTATTAAGTCGTACCTTAATGCAGCCTTTACGAGATACCGCTTTATTGGATGCACGTTTAGATGCATCACAAGCGATGCTGCAAGGCTATCATGAGTCTCCGATCCGCTTAGTTCTCAAAGAAATTGGTGATATTGAACGTGTGCTATCTCGTGTAGCTCTCGGCAGTGCTCGTCCACGAGACCTAGTTCAGTTACGTCAAACTTGTGCACAAATTCCCTATCTTCGACATGCACTTGAACCGATCATTCAGTCACACCAATCTAAGCTCATTGCTCAGTTAAATGATGAAATGGGTGATTTTCACGGCTTACATGAGCGTCTCATGTCTGCCATCGTAGAAAACCCGCCAGTGCTTTTACGTGATGGTAATGTGATTGCCGAGGGTTTCGACACTGAACTCGATGAACTGCGTAAAATTCGTGACCATGCAGGACAATTCCTCATCGATCTCGAAATCAAAGAGCGTGAACAAACCGGAATTTCAACCTTAAAAATTGGCTATAACCGTGTCAGTGGCTACTATATTGAACTCACTCGCGCGCAGGCTGAGCAAGCACCTGATCATTATATTCGCCGCCAAACCCTAAAAAATGCGGAACGCTACATTACCCCTGAGCTGAAATCTTTTGAAGATAAGGTGCTTTCGAGTGAGTCACGTGCATTAGCGCGCGAAAAAATGCTTTTTGAACTATTACTCGATGAATTACGTGCAGATATTGGCAACTTACAAATGATGAGCGCCGCTATAGCGCAAATTGATTTATTGGCCAATTTTGCCCATCAAGCGCGATTACGCAATTGGTCACGTCCTGAATATAGCCCTGAAGTTGGGATCAAAATCAAAGCCGGACGTCACCCAGTTGTGGAATCTCTGAGCAAATCAGCATTTACTCCAAATGATACCAGTTTGGACTTTAATCACCGCATGGCGATTATCACAGGGCCAAATATGGGCGGTAAATCGACCTTTATGCGCCAAACTGCCTTAATCAGCTTATTAGCTTACTGTGGTAGCTTTGTCCCTGCCCAATCTGCCGTATTAGGGCCGATCGATCGGATATTTACCCGTATAGGATCTGCAGACGACTTGTCTACTGGTAAATCAACCTTCATGGTGGAAATGACTGAAACCTCACAGATTCTACATCATGCGACCAATCAATCATTGGTACTGATGGATGAAGTCGGACGTGGTACGAGTACCTATGATGGCTTATCTTTGGCGTGGGCATGTGTGCTCGATCTCACCCGTCGCATTAAATGTTTATGCCTATTTGCAACGCATTATTTTGAGCTCACCGAGTTAGGCAAAGACGCCAATATAGATAACTATCATGTAACTGCTCGTGAGCTAAATGGCAACTTGATCCTATTACATAAAGTCCAACAAGGCCCGGCGAGTCAAAGTCATGGTCTACAGGTGGCAAAGCTTGCGGGTATTCCCGCAGCAGTGATCAAAGAAGCGCAAAACCGACTTCGTATTTTAGAAACTCAGCAAAAACAGCAACTCAATACTGCTGTACAAACCGATCTATTCTCGGCACTCACAGAGCCCGAAGTCATTGAACGCGTGGTGGAAGTTGAAAAAACATCGCCCGTACTTGATGCCTTAGCAGATTTAGATGTAGATAACTTAAGTCCACGCGAAGCACTACAACAGCTTTACGCCTTAAAGGATTTACTTAAGATCTAAATTTAGCAGAAGCGATAGATGAGATATGCTAAGAACACCTATGAAGGTGTTCTTTGCATTGACACCATTCAAACGCGTAAATTAGTAAATATTTGCTATCTACTACTGCGGCTATTCAGCAATAAATTGATAAAAAATTAATGTTGTTAAATGTTTCATGCTTAAAATACACATTAAAAATATTGTTCGATAAACAGATGTAATTTAATTAGTTTTTGAGTATGATTCTCATTCATTGTGAAATTTACATAAATTGTTCAGTTTTTAGTGATTTTAACAGCACTGCATATAATAATTATCAATAAAAGGAATTGTTAGTTACCCTATTTTTTGCCTAAAATACACCATTAGTTTATTAGAACCATATTTTTTAGGTAGCTGTCGCCATGACCTTTGTTGTCACTGAAAACTGTATTAAATGTAAATATCAAGACTGCGTAGAAGTTTGCCCTGTTGACTGTTTCTATGAAGGTCCAAACTTCCTTGTTATTAATCCAGATGAATGTATCGACTGTGCGCTATGTGAACCTGAGTGTCCAGCTAACGCGATTTTCTCTGAAGATGAGTTACCTGAAGGTCAAGAAGTTTTTATCGAACTTAATACTGAACTTTCTCAAAAATGGCCGAACATCACTCAAATTGGTGATCAACCTGCCGACCGTGAAGAATGGAACGGTAAAGCTGATAAATTACAATATCTTGAAAAGTAATTTTACGCTTTCATGAAAAGATCAGCACATGCTGATCTTTTTTTATACTTAAAGCACACATTTCATTGCAAATTATTCAAATTTTCTCAATCAAATTGGATTAAAATAGAACGAGTTTATAAATAATTGATTTCTATAATGAAGCATTTACTCAAGGGATTATTGTCCGTTGCAATATTCCCTCTTGTTTTCATTGGTTGTACAACTACACCACAAAAACAAGGTCACACTATTACAACTCCCGACGGTAAACGTATTTACATACCTCAAGAAAAAGTGACGACCATCAGACAAGCCCCGCCTAAAGTGGTGCCTTATGCATACAACTCATGGGTCGCGTCTGTTGATAATTTACGTCGTGTCCGAGACTATGAAGTCTTTTTAGAGAAAAATGGTGTAGGCAATATCATCCCTTCATTTGAGCTGATGCGTACTGCACGTGATTGGCAAAAATGTGGTCGCTCAGAATATATGGTGCCTAACCGTGAATTATGGCAGAACCAAATTGCAACTTTACGTGTCTTTAAATATTTAGTTGCGGCCAATATCTTAACGGACTTTGAAGTGACTTCGGTTTATCGTGATTTGCCTTTGAACCAATGTGCCGGTGGTGCAAGTTCATCTCGTCACCTATATAACTCGGCGATTGATTTCCGTATTGGACCTGCGTACCCGCAGCCCGAAGACTACAGTTATATTGAAAATACCAAGTTCCGTTTATGCCAATTTTGGTCACAACACGGGCAGAGTCTCAATATGGGATTAGGTTTATATGCCAGCGGACAAATTCATATTGATACTCAAGGCTACCGTACTTGGGGGCCTGATCACTCAAGTCGCTCATCAATGTGTAATTACTAAAACATTACATCATCATATCAAGACCTCTTTGGAGGTCTTTTTTGTACATAAAATATGCAAATACAGAACAATAAATTGCGATGTTAGTGGAAAGGTTTAAAATGCTTGCATCAATCACGAGGTGCGACAACATGCAACAAATGTGGACAGACATTGATGCTTACATCGATTCACATTTAATTCCTGAAGATCCAATACTGACTCAAACACTTCAACATACAGATGAACGTGGCTTTCCTGATCATCTTGCTGTAGCGGCTAATCAAGGCATGCTGCTTCAAATGTTAATCCAAATGAACAAGTGTAAACGCGTTTTAGAACTTGGAACTTTTGCAGCCTATAGCACCATGTGGTTAGCACGTGCATTACCTGAAGATGGTTACATTCTGACCATTGAAGGTCGTGATACACATGCTGCCCTCGGTCAAGAAAATATTGATAATGCAAAGCTTGCACAAACGATAGAACTGAAATGTGGTCGTGCGGCAGATATTTTACGTGCCCTTCCTGAAGATACCGAACCTTTTGACTTTATTTTTGTCGATGCAGACAAACAGAGCTACCCTGAATATTTAGAATTAAGCTTAAATTTATCTCATTCAGGTACAGTGATTGTTTTAGACAATGTGATTCGTGCAGGTGAGATTCTGAATGCTGAAAACCATAAACCAAGCATTGAAGGTATTCGTGATATGTTCAAAGCTATGCAAAATCATCCGAAAATTTTATCCTGCACGGCACTTCAAACTGTAGGTTGTAAAGGTCATGATGGTTTTGCGATTGCAATCGTTAAATAATCTCAATCGAGGTGTTTTTTAAACACCTCGAATAAAGGTATAAAAAACAATCAATACAATATTTTATTTTAAAAACAATTACCTACGAATACTACACACAGAGTTATCCACAATTTTTGAGGATAACTCTGATTATTTTTAAATCAACAACTTATTATTTATTTACTCGTAATTGTCCGTCTATTAAATCAACTCTGTTCGTTTGCTCAACTTATTTTACAACCAACATTGGAACACTCGAATTTCTGAAAATACTGGTGGTGATACTGCCCAAGAAGAACTGATGGATTTTACTGTGGCTAAAAGCGCCAAGTACGATTAACTGAATGCCATGCTCTTGTTGATAGTCCAGAATATTTTCCGAAACATCGCCATAACGGTATTCCGTCACCACATCTAGACCGGCATTGGTTAAATAATTTTTTGGATCATCCAAGATTTGTGGGTGATCTCCAACATAAACCAAATGACATTGTAAGAGTTTGAGTAGATCACTTTGTGCCACACGCTTCATTAACTCAACGCATTTAGGCGAATATTCATAGGCAAAAATAAAGCGAGTCGGTGGTTTAAACGTTGGTCCTACGGTCATAACTGTACAACTTGCACCACGAATAAAGTTTTCAACATTACTACCCAGCGGCTTATTACGCTCTGCTGAACGTTCACCAACGCGACCAATTAAAACAATATCGTCATCTTGCAAAATATTAAAACTTTGCTCTAAGAAGTCACCCTTTTCCTGAATATGGGTGGTTTGAATCCCATGCTTATCTTGGATCATTTCAGAAATGTGTTTGAGCAAGTTATTACTATAATCTAGCGCTAAATCACTTTGTTTTTGTTCTAACTCCGCGAGTTCTTTTAAGAGCATGGCATTACTTTCAAATCCAATCACGCCACTGATTTCACCTAAGTGATAACTTGCCGGATAGTAATCAAGTATTTGCAGTAAAACCAACTCGCGGTGAGTTTGTTTAGCAACCCAAGCAGCAGCATCAGCTAGTGCATTAATGCATGGAGAAGAGTCGATACAGGCGATAACTCGTTTCATGATTAGCCCTCGTTTTATTATTGCTTGGCTATAAAATGTTGTTTGTTATTTTTAACTTATCACAACTCTGTTTCACTGTGCATGCATTTGTGTAAGCATAAAAAATATTTATGACCTATTTGGCGATTATTTATTCACGATATCGAATGAATTTTGCAGGATTTCCCGCAATGATTGCGCGCGCTTCGACATTTTTCGTCACCATACTGTTCATGCCGACTACAGCCTGCTCAGCAATGTGAATGCCATCCTTGATTCCAACATGCGCACCTAGCCAAACATCACGCTCTATCTCAATCCCTTGTGATCGTACAGCCTGCTGATAGATCGGTTGATTGACATCCATTCCATGATCAAAAGCGTATAAATGGCAATATGCCGCTATACGAACCTGATCGTGAATTTTGATGCCCACTCGCCCACCATCTAAAATACAGTGATGATTGATAGCCACTTCATTCCCTATTTCTATTGGGCCATGCAGGGTGCAATCTGCAGCGATAAAGCTGTTATCTCCAATGACAATCTTACGTCCCGGTTCAGCAAAAATATGAGCCAATGGCGATATAAAACAATTTTCACCAATTTCCACAGTTTCCATCGATTTGAGATAGTCTTGATATTCCTGTTGCCAAGCTTCAGCCCAACCACGATTTTTCGGTTTGAGTGACCAATACAACCAAGGCATATAATTCAGACGATGCTTATGTTGCTCTCGATATTTCAATAATGGATCTTGTTCATTCATCTTCAGCAGCCTCAACGATATGCAATTGTTCACGTCCGCGAGTTACATCTTGAATCTTTAACTGTAGCGGTTGGATTTGATGAATTTGCAATGATGCAAGTACATTTACGCCCTGCGCTGTATATTCTTCCTGAAATTCAATTTGCTGCTGATTGAGTTCATATTGGAAAATTGCCCATTCATTAAACTGACAACTAAATTGCACTTTTTTCTTCTCAATAAGTTCAATTTTTTCAGCTTGTAAAAGGCATTGACCTGCACAGCCACCATAGGCACGTACCAATCCCCCTGTCCCGAGCTTAATTCCACCATACCAACGATTAACCAAGACCAACACGTTGGTTAGGTCATTCCCTTCTATGGTTGCTAGAATGGGCCGACCTGCTGTGCCTGAAGGCTCACCATCATCATTAAAACGTACGGTATGTCCAATTTTCCATGCCCAACACTGATGTGTTGTTGAGATATCTTTATTGGCTTCGAGAAATTCTTTAACGGCTTGTTCATTTTCCACAGGAACTGCGATGGCTTGAAAACGACTTTTTTTAATGTCTTCTTCATATTCAAACTGTGCGGCGAGTGTAAATGGCATAACGTCTTTAGATCCTCTATCAACGGATATTATAGCGTTTTTTGAAAGACTTACATCCACAAAAAAGCCCCCAATACTGGAGGCTTGATTGAAGACCATTCATCTTTCGTAATCGCATGATTTTTGCAGGTCGTATTTTTAGTTTAAAGTATACTGAATTCTTGTTAATTTTTTAGATTAATCGCTCAGTTTTTGTCATTTCAGACAATAACATAAACCCGCTGAATGAAACTAGCGCCATTCAACGGGAAATTTCTTATATTATTCAATTAAACGGTAAAATCATCACCAAGATAAACTTTACGTACCGTTTCATCTGCAAGGACTTCTTCTGGAGTACCTTCTGCAATCACTGAACCTTCGCTCACGATATAAGCATGCTCACAAATCGCAAGGGTTTCACGCACATTATGATCTGTAATTAATACGCCAATACCACGATCTTTCAATGTTCGGATAATGTCTTTAATATCACCCACTGAAATAGGATCGACCCCTGCAAAAGGTTCATCTAGCAACATAAATTTAGGGTCTGCCGCTAACGCACGCGCAATTTCCGCACGACGACGCTCACCACCCGACACACTCATACCAAGAGAATCTTTGATGTGTGTGATTTTAAAGTCGGCAAGCAATTCCGTTAAACGTTGCTGACGTTGTTGCTTATTTAGATCTTTACGGGTTTCTAAAATCGACATGATATTTTCAGAAATGGTTAATTTTCTAAAAATAGATGCTTCTTGAGGTAGATAACCAATACCTTTACGTGCGCGCTCATGCATTGCCAAGTCAGACAAATCAAGATCATCTAAATGAATCTCACCTTTATCCATACGCACTAGGCCAACAACCATATAGAAACTTGTGGTTTTACCTGCACCATTTGGACCAAGTAAACCCACAATTTGACCACTTTGCATGCTAAAGGATACATCCTTTACCACCCAACGTTTACTATAGTTTTTGGCTAAATGTTTAATACATAAAGTTTGAACTTGCGAGGTTTGCTCCATTAATCACGTGCTCCTGGGAAGGACTTAGTGCTTGACGGTGGAATCACGATTTGAACACGACCTGAAGAAGATCCAGATTTATTTGGCGTACCTTCAGCAACGATATCGCCTTTATTCATACTGTATTTCAGGCTATTACCCCGAATACTTGCACCATCTTGTTGTAACAAAGCACCACCCGTCATGGTGATAATACCCGTTTCAGCATTATAGACGATTTTCTGAGCTTGGCCTTTTGCATAGCCTTTGGCAGGGTCAGTTTTTTGTTGGAAATGTGCTGGCCCACCCGTTGCTGTAATCGTACTGATCTCTTTTTTGCTGTTTAAGTTCGCAACGATTGAGTTTGCCTGAAGCTTCATCGAACCCTGTTCAATGATGACATTACCGGTATACGTCGTAATCCCGGTCTTTTCATTAAATGTTGCACGATCAGCAACCAGTGAAATTGGTTGATTACGGTCTGAAGGCAAAGCAAAAGCTGCAACTGAACATAACGCCAGTGAACCGAGTAGCGCTGTACGTTTTAGGAAAGTTTTTGCAGTTTTTCGATTAAAATTATGGTTCATACTTTCCTCGAATATTAAAAAATTCGTATTGACCGTCGTTTAAATTTGCTTTTAAACCTTGGCTGACAAATTCGGCTTGTGGTGAAATCACCGTTACAGTCTTGTCCGTTTCTATTTCACGCTGTTTTGGAAAAGCAGTTAGTTCCTCAGTACGAAACTCCATTTGCCCTTCACGCATCAATTTTGTTGCAACCACATTGTCACTCAGTACGATTTTTTGGTTATCATCCATACCATTGGCTTGTTTGGCAAAGAACGTGGCATCGACAGCACCATCCTGATAGGTCGATGCTTTCAGATTCACCAAATGAGAAGTTTGCTTTTGCAAATCCTGCTCAAGTCGATCGACTTGCGCACGAATATGCAATTTTCCCTGCTCATCAGTCTGCGTCAGGTTAATGTTTTCAGCTGAGTAAGTCATACTTTTCGAAGAGTCCGCCTGAAGCTTATTACCCTTTCCACCGAAATAGTAAAAACCACCGCTTACTGCAGCAATGACCACAGCTGTCACGTATAAAACTTTAGTATCCATAAGCGGAGATTCAATCCAGTGACTGCATCAATTTATTAATAAGGTGCACTTGCATATTTTTCAAGTAGTTCCTGGTATACACCTTTAGAAACTAAAAGCATATCGCAGATTTCACGAACAGCACCACGTCCACCCATCGCCTGCGTAACAAGATCTGCACGGCGACGTACTTCTAAATGTCCATTTGGTACGGTCACTTTCATCCCCGCAATAGCGAAGGCTGAAAGATCGGGCCAGTCATCGCCCATATATAGGCAATCTGAAGGATCAATACCAAACTGTGCGCAGGCTTCAGTCAAGGCAACGCCTTTATCTTCACGACCTTGAAAAACCAAGTCCACACCTAAGTCAGACATGCGTTTTTCAACAATATTACTTTTACGGCCAGTAATAATGATGACTTTGATACCCGCTTTTTGCACCAACTTCATGCCTAAGCCATCACGAATATCAAAAGATTTGATTTCATCGCCACTATTGGTCAACGTTACAAATCCATCACTTAAAATTCCATCTACATCCAGTACCAGTGCTTCTATGTGACGCGCTTGTTCTAGCAATACATACGATGCCATTTTCTTAATTTACCCCAGCCTGAATTAGGTCATGCATGCTGATAATCCCAATCACTTTATTGGCATCATCAACAACTACAAATTGTGTAATTTTCTTTTCGTTCATACGTTCTAAAGCATGTACCGCGCGTTCTTCTTGTGAAATGGTCAAAGGATTTTTAATCATCACTTCTGAGACTTTCATATTCACATCAAAGCCTTGCTGTTTATCAATCAAACGACGTAAGTCACCGTCGGTAAAGATACCCAATAATGTATCGTTTTCATCGACAATCGTGGTGAGTCCCAAACGTTTATTTGAAATTTCATACAGAACTTTATTCATGGGTGTCTCTGGCGACACTTTGGGTAAGTCTTCACCTGTATGCATGAGATGTTTTACATGCAATAACAAACGCTTACCCAACGCTCCAGCAGGATGAGAGCGTGCAAAATCATCTGAGGTAAAGCCACGTGCATCCAATAATGCAACTGCAAGGGCATCACCTAAGGCTAATGTTGCAGTGGTACTTGATGTCGGCGCTAGACCCAAGGGGCAAGCTTCTTGAATATTACCCAAGGTCAATGCGACATCGGCATTTTGTGGCATTGGGCCTTTATTGTCGCCACTCATGGTAATTAGAGGAATGCCCAAATGTTTGATTAATGGCATGAGCATCATAATTTCATCACTCTTACCTGAGTTTGAAATTGCAATGAGCACATCTCCTTTAACCAACATGCCCAAATCACCATGCCCAGCTTCACCCGGATGCATGAAGAAAGATGGCGTACCTGTCGAGGCAAACGTAGCGGCCATTTTACGACCGATATGCCCCGATTTGCCCATACCAGTAATCACTAAACGCCCTTTGCACTGTAAAATGATTTCGCAGGCTTGGCTAAAACGATCATCTATTTGCGTCGCTAATACTTGTAAAGCATGCTCTTCAATACGCAAAGTTTCTAATGCGACTTTCTGAAAATCGACTTGATTCGGCATATTTGGTGGATTCAAAGTTGTTATACCTTAAGCCGTGAGAGGTGCGCTCTCACTTTCAAAATAAAAAATTTTCACAATTTTATCATATCTATGCAAATAGCACGTTTCCAAATGTATAAGAATTCATGAATTATGCAGAAAAGATGCATTTCTTCATTTTTATCTTACGGACAGATAAATCAAATTCAGTATTCGAATTAGATTCAGCCCGAACCCAATGAGCCTTCTACGCTATTTTTAGCAACGCAAAGACATCAATCATTAAAAAATATCTGCTTTTTTGGGTTTTAACTTTATGAAAAAAAATGCTTAGGTTAAGATGAGCCATCTTTTGGTAGAAACAATTTGAAGAGCTATGCAACCTTTTGTTCTATATAACTCAGAGCAACGTAAAAAAGTAGAATTCGTACCTCGTAAAGAAGGACATATCGACATGTATGTCTGTGGAATGACCGTGTATGACTACTGTCATATTGGTCATGCTCGAGTTATGGTTGCATTCGACTACATTATCCGTTTCCTGCGCAGTCAGGGCTGGAACGTTAAATACGTTCGCAATATTACCGATATTGACGATAAGATCATTGCCCGTGCCTATGAAAATGGCGAAAGCATTACTGCTTTAACCGATCGCTTTATCAAGGCCATGAACGAAGATGCTGCCAATTTAGGTTGTGCAGCACCTGATGAAGCACCACGTGCAACAGACTATATCGATCAAATGCAGAATATGATTGGTAGCTTGGTTAACAAAGGTACAGCCTACCCATCTGCAAATGGCGATGTTTATTTTGAAGTTGAAAAGTTTGCCAAATATGGTCGTCTTTCGGGTCGTAAACTTGACGATATGCAGGCTGGTGCTTCTGAACGCGTTGATGTAGAAGTAGAAAAGAAACATCCTTTTGACTTCGTGCTTTGGAAACATGCCAAAGAAAATGAACCTTCTTGGGCTTCACCTTGGGGTAATGGCCGTCCGGGCTGGCATATTGAATGTTCAGCGATGTCGACCTGCTGCTTAGGCAACCATTTTGATATTCATGGTGGCGGTTCAGACTTAACTTTCCCGCATCATGAAAATGAAATTGCGCAATCTGAGGCATCTACTGGCGAACAGTATGTTAATTACTGGATGCATGTCGGCTTTATTAATGTCGATGGCGAAAAAATGTCGAAGTCTTTAGGTAACTTCTTCACTATTCGTGATGTGATGGATAAATTCCACCCTGAAGTGATTCGCTTCTTTATTGTGTCATCACATTACCGTAGCCCAGTAAACTTCTCTGACACTGCTTTAAAAGAAGCGAAAAATACCCTTTCCCGTTTCTATCATTCATTTAAAGCTTATCAGCAAGTCTATGGTGAAAAAACCGTAGAAACTTTGGATGATGCTTTAGTTGAGCGCTTTAATGCCGCTATGCGTGATGATTTCAACACCGCAGAAGCAATTGCGGTATTGTTTGAAGTCAACAAAGAATTGAACCGTGCCGTAAAAGATGAAAATGCTGAACAAGCGGCTGTGTATTATTCGACATTGCGTCACTTGACCAATATTTTAGGTTTGGTTCAGCACAATGTTGATGAATTTTTAAAATCAGATATTGGTCAAGAAGCACTAGGTCTCTCTGAAGAGCAAATTGAAGATTTAATTCAACAACGTAAAGATGCGAAAAAGGCCAAAGAATTTGCCAAAGCAGATGAAATTCGTCAATCTTTGTTAGATCAAGGGGTTGTTCTTGAAGATACTCGTCAAGGCACTATTTGGCGCCGTGCTGATTAATTAAGCAAAAAGAAGCATAGAGAGTTGACAGTTGTGTGAAATTCTCTATAATTCACCTCATTGCGGGAATAGCTCAGTTGGTAGAGCATAACCTTGCCAAGGTTGGGGTCGGGAGTTCGAGTCTCCTTTCCCGCTCCAGAATACGAAAAACCCTCATCGAAAGATGAGGGTTTTTTTATGTCTAAATTTTTCTTCAACGGCTTATTTTTAGATGTATTTACTCATGTTATGCACATAAAAGCCATTTCGCATTTTTAAAATATTATTTAAGTCTATTCGACGAAGTCTTACATTGAGGGATTGAATACAGGGATTAGCCTTCGGCTGGAGGTCCGCTTACGAAACGTTGTTTCTCATTCGGCAAAATGAGATTCGAAGCTTCACAAGGAAAGCATCTTGCGGTGCAATGCACCTCACCAACAAAACGCGTTCACTACCGTCAAATGATTCAACGTATCGCAAAAACATTTTTGATTAGAAGACGTCCTGTCTCAAACAATTGCGCATGATATTACCGCATATCTTTTTTTATTTGATGCAAAGCTCACTTCTAAAGTAACTGCGTCACCTCAGTTATTTATTATATTGTAGCGACGTTAATAGGCCTGAATTATCTTCCAACCATTTAAACTTCCCTATTGCAATATGACCTTTCGTCTACCTGTTAAAAATAATCTAACGAAATGTTCATCTCGGCTATTTTCCTCAATTTTTCTCCATAATTTTCCGTTATTCTTTGCCAAAATTACATTTGGACAACCAAATAATGCACGGCGCGCACACCACACTCAAACTGACCAGCTTAAGTTACGCATTACTTACGATCTCAACATCAATTTGGGCCGCAGATACTGTTCAAAATCCGCAAGAATCTGCAGCAGTTCAGCAAATGGAAGCTTTAACATTTGAAGTTCCAACAGCAAGCACTAAGCCCAAAGACCCAGATATCAGTGCTGTCGCAAAAACTATTATAAGCCGTGATGAAATGTTGAAATTTGGCGATCAGTCAATCAATGATGCGCTGCGTCGTGCTGCAGGATTTCAACTCCCCGGTGCTGGCGGTGGTCCACGTGGTGGTGCAGGTGCTGGCGGCATGCGTTTCCGTGGTGGTGGTGCACCCGTGTTCTTAATCAATGGTGAACCTGTACAAGGTGGTCCTCGTGGTGGCATGTCAGTTGTTGATAGCATTACACCGGAAATGATCGAACGCCTTGAAATCACCAAACAACCGAGTGTCGCTCAAGGCTCGGTTGCTTCTTCCGCAGTCATCAATATTATTTTAAAAGAACCACTGAATGGCACGCGTTTGAGTGGATCTGTACGTGCTGGTTATGGTCTGACGAAGTCAAATACACGTGAAGAAGAACGCACCAATTTAAACTTTCAAATTGATGGTCGTTCAGACCCTTGGATCTATAGTTTATCTGGGAGCCAAATGTGGAATGACTCAGATACGCTCACCCGTACACAAGATGCAACAGGAACGAAAACTCAAAAACGCATCACCAATCGTACGTCGCAAATGTTAACCCCACGTGTTGAATATCAACTTGATGATCAACAAAAACTGGTCGCTGAAATGTTTTATCGCAACAATGAAAGCGAAGGCACAAGTGGCTCCCAAGTCCAAAAAGATAAAAATGACAGCATTCGACTCAACACACGATATGAGCGTAAAGACCAAGGTAATTCCGACAAAATTCGCTTATCAATCGAGCAGCAAAATGAAACAGAATTAACAGAGTATAGAGATTCCCAATCATATATTGATGAAAAAATTAATGAATATGGCTTAGGCTACGACGGTGTCCGCAAGTTTGACTCAAAACGCCAAATAAAATTTGGTACAGATTTACGTAGCAATGAACTTGAAAGCAATATTGCAGAGACCTTAGATGAACAATTGTATGCTGCCTATGTGGAAGGAAGTTGGAAATATACGCCGCGCCAAACCTTAACTCTAGGTGTACGCCAAGAGTGGATTGATCGTTCAGGTTTAGTGGATTATCAAGATCAGCATTTGAGTCCAGTATTAGCGCACCGTTTTGACTTTAATGACCAATGGTCACTCCAAACCAATTTGAGTCAGGCTTTTAAAAACCCACGTAGTAATCAATTGATGCCGACTGTTTCAATTTCTACAGATAGCGATGCAGGGACACTAAACAACCCTGACCGTGGTGGTAATCCTGACTTACGACCTGAAACTATTAATGCTTACGAAACAACCTTAGGCTATAACACCCCTGCTGGCGGCGTAAATATCACTGCTTATTATCGAGAAATTAATGACTATATCGAAAAATCGATCCTGTCAGAAAATGCTACAGGCGGTCGTTGCGAAACAGGAAATACCGATTGCCGTTTTGTCGAACGTCCATATAACCAAGACAGTGCAACTACTTATGGTGTGGAAATTGCTGGACGTTATGCACTGAAGCAAACGGAGAATGGTCATTCATTTATGTTGAATGCTCAGCTTTCAACTGTACGTGCAAAAATTGAAGAAACTGACGGCTCTGATCGTTTGGCAAGCGATGTTACACCTTATACCGCAAGTGCTGGTTTATCTTATAACTATCAACCGTGGCGTATTGCAACAAGTGTAAACCTCAATTACACCCCTGAATATACACGTGCACTGAGCAACGAACCGTACAATCGCACCAGCAATGAACGTGTTAACATGGATGTGAGTTTTACTAAACGCTTCGACCAAAATTGGTCTGCATCGGTCAATGCACGTAATATTCTCAGCTCAGATTATAAAGAAGTGTTAAAAGAACAAAGTTCTGGCGCGCTATACCAATCTCGTATCAATGAAGCCATTCCAAGCTTTATGTTTACCTTAGAAAAGAAATTCTAAACCGTTTCTAAGGGACTGCTAAGAAATTCAAAATAAAAAACCGATACGTTGTCAGTATCGGTTTTTTTATGCATACACGACACACGACCGCAGACTAGCGCTCAATTGCCTTCAACATTTTCGCAATTTTTAGGGTATGTTCCTTCTGCCCTTTTTTCTCTAAGACTTTTTGCTCAACCCACCATAAATATTCAAAAATTTCTGATTCACTTGAATCCTCTTGAATTAATTTAAAAATATTGGGCAAATAATCATCATATTCATCACGTAAAGCAGGAATACGGCGAATCCCTAACGGGTCCCATTCCTTCAATAAAATTTTATGTATCGCATGCAAGAGACTGGCATCTCGATTATGTTTTGACTGCATACAAGTTCCCTGGCTTATATTTTTTTACTTTTAAAATCAGTTATCTAATTATGTGATGATATTAAAAGAAAAATGAACTGTTGTTTGTCGAAGATTTCATCATACGCATCTCTAAACGCTTTTCCATTGGTTTTTCATCTTTTTTTTATAGCAAACCAAAGCTTTATCAAAATTTCATGCACTTTTTCTCATAAATTTTACCAATAAAGCCTTTCGGGAATCCCCTAATTCACAATACAAAGGTTTTAAATGCTAAGTTCAACGATCGAACCTAATCATTCAAAGAAAAAAAATATGCTTCAGCCAACTTCTATATTTATCTCTTTTCGCAATTGTGAAAAATTTACAGTTTTCCTTTTTAATCTCCGACAATTCAAGCTACATTCTATTTTGAAATTTTAATCCTGAAAAATCCCTATGAGTACTGCATTAAACGAAACCATTTACGCCATTCAACACCTTGCATTTGAAGATTTGGGTTCATTGGAAGATGTA
Organism: Acinetobacter sp. YH01009; assembly: GCF_013420765.1. NCBI lineage: Bacteria > Pseudomonadati > Pseudomonadota > Gammaproteobacteria > Moraxellales > Moraxellaceae > Acinetobacter > Acinetobacter sp. YH01009. The sequence continues at coordinate 18,129 of NZ_VOYE01000007.1, forward strand.
TTTTATCAACTGGGTTATCGGGTGAGATACTTCGAAGCTGGTGTCGATGACCTCAGTAAAGCTATGCAACATACAGGGCTTACCATCATTTTGGGCGGCCCGATCGGAGTTTATGAAACTAATGACTACCCTTTCCTACAAAAAGAAATAGACTTACTTAAAGTACGTTTAGAGAGTAATTTACCGACTTTAGGCATTTGCTTAGGTGCTCAGCTAATTGCGCATGCATTGGGAGCGAAAGTTTATGCAGGTCATAGCAAAGAAATCGGTTGGAGTAACTTAGAACTTGATGCTATTGCTGACAATATATTAGCGCCATTAGATCAAGTGCCTGTACTGCATTGGCATGGTGATACCTTTGATTTACCTGTAAATGCACAGTTACTCGCCAGCTCAGCAATTTATCCAAATCAAGCGTTTAGCTATGGGCCCAATATTCTAGCTCTACAGTTTCATATTGAAGCAGAAACACAGGCCATGGAAAAATGGCTAATTGGGCATACATGTGAACTGCATAAAGCACAAATTAACATCCCAAATTTACGCATGGAAAGCCAACAACATGCACCTCATTTAGAACGTGTTGCTCCCCTTATTTTGCAACAATTCTTACAACAGCTTGAGCTTTAAAACAGCTATTAATTTAAAGCTAAATGGCTTATAACGGTTGCACTTCAAAACGTATAAGCCATTAGAATGACTCCCTTACTCAGCATTGCGCTCATCCACTTTTTTGCTCTCATCAGCCCAGGCCCAGACTTCTTTTTTGTCACTCAAAGTGCTATTCGACAATCCAGATCACATGCATTATTTGCCGCATTAGGTATATCACTTAGTATTTTAGTTTGGTCAATTTGTGCAATAAGTGGCTTACATTTTCTATTTCAAAAAATGGCTTGGTTACAACAATGCCTCATGATTTTGGGTGGCTTATATCTTTTATATTTAGGCTCTCAGTTATTAAAATCTGCATGGAGTAAAGACCTCGGCACAATAACGAAACCAACCGAGCAAGCTGTACAGAAAAAATCGCCTTTGACGCTGTTATTCCAAGGTTTCTTGACCAATATGGCCAATCCTAAAGCATTGGTTTATTTCACTAGTGTATTTTCCATTGGGATCAGTGCAAAGGTCAGCATTTTTGATCAAAGCTCTTTATTGGCTTTAGTCTTTATTGAAAGTTTGATTTGGTTTGCATTGGTTGCGGTCTTATTCTCAGCACCTAAAATGACCCATTACTATCAAAAATTTAGTAAAAAAATTGACGCCATTACCGGTGGAATTTTCATCAGTTTTGGCTGCCTATTGCTGCTCAATCGCAGTTGATCACACACCAGTTAAATAAGACATAAAAAAGCACCCAAATGGGTGCTTTCTTAACTTAGCTGAGGGAGCTAAATCTTATTTCGCTGCTGCCTTTGCTGTAGATACAGCCGCTTCAGTCGTAATATTTACCGTAATTTTGTCGCCTACATTTGGTACATATGCACCGACACCAAATGCTGAACGATCAAAAGAAGTCGTTGCATTGAAACCAATCGTTTCCGCCTTAGTCATTGGGTGAACGGCTTGCTTGTTCAATACAGCATCCAATACCACTGGTTTAGTCACATTTTTAACTGTTAAATCACCCGTGATTTTGTATTTAGTTTTGCTGATCGCTTGAACTTTTGTACTTTTAAACGTGATATTTGGATATTTTTCAGCATCAAAGAAATCAGCTGTTTTTAAATGATCATCTAATGCTTTGACATTGGTATTTAAGCTCGATAATGGAATCGTCACATTCACAGACGAATTTGCAGGTTTTGCATTATCGACATTGATTGTCCCTTGAATGTCACTAAAGTTTGCAGAAGGCGTTGAGAAACCAAAATGATTCCAAGTAAATACTGTTGCTGTATGAGTAGGATCAATTTGATAGGCAACAGGTTTTGCCATAGAAATTGTTGTAACTGATGCTACCGCCAAACCGATTGTTAATGCTTTAAAGTTCATGTTTTTATCTCACTTTCGAATACCATTAAGTCTATAGATTTTTAGCCGTATTACAGCTTTAAAGATAAAACGTTTTGTTGCATGTTTAGAACGATAGTTTTGTAAAATCTGTAGCAGCATCTACAATCACTCTTAATTATTAAATTTCTAATATATTTCATATGCTTAATAATTTAATTGATCCATGAGCTATTTATCCTAAATTTAGGAAACATCAACCCATCTGAGTCGTAGGTTTTCAAAACAAATCCACTTAAGATTTTTAGACATCATAAAAATCTGAGTACCCAAAAATGACAGAACAATCGCTGGCTATTGAAAAAGCCTTAAACACTAAAACGCCCAAAGATGTCGTTTTGGCATTTCTTATGAATACTTCAAAAGAACTCGTCGAAAATGCAACTCAACTGCTGGTTGCAGAAGACGCAGCGTATGTTTCCCTAAACTTCAGCAACCCAGAACTGAAACAAATTGAGCCGTGGGCTGGGTCTGGCACAGGTAGAGACATTTATATATATACCTTTGCCAACGTCGGGACCTACTGGAATATCGACGACTTTCAAATCACCGATATGATCGCTGAAGATGAAACCGTAGCTGTATTTGGTCAATTCACCTACACCTCAGTCTATGCAAAAAATACTTTCACCTCGCCTTTTTCAATTAAAGCCAAAGTTCAAAACGGTTTAATCAGCTTTTTCCAATTTATGGAAGATACCTATGCCTCAGCATCATCATTCCGCGTAGGTGGAGAATGGATCATTCAGCAAGATGCAGACCCGACTAAAAACTTTAAAGTTTCAGCTTAATACTGAGATGCGCAAAAGCTGCTGTTGATTTGGAATGGCCTTTTACATTGAGTTAATGACAGCGGTATTGGATAAATCCGGTTTTTCTCGCGATTTGATCATACAGCTTTTGCGCAGTTTCATTGTCCTGATGCGTAAGCCAATACACACGGTCACACTGCCGCTGATCACAATATTCTTTCACTTTCGCGATCAGCGCCTTACCAATACCCTGCCCGCGATATTCTTCAAGCGTATATAAATCTTGCAAATAGGCATAAGGCTGCAATGTCCAGCAGCTCTCATGTTCAATGACATGCACGATCCCAACCACTTGATGTTCAATTACGGCTGCAAAGCCATACATATGTTCGCACTCAGCAGCATGTAACCTTTGCCATGTTCGCTCGGTCACTGCATCCGCCACCTGACTTTTATAAAATTCTAAATACAGCTCCCAGAGCGGCTGCCATTGGCTTTTTGAAATTTCAGTTAAATTTTTAATTTGTATTTGCACGTTCAATGTCTTTTTTAAATGATCACTGGATTTTTATAACTGAAATAAAGCATTTTGTGTTGAAAACACTGTATTTTATGCGCTCTTTTTAAACATGATGAGTCTTGAAAGAACGTTTTCTTATCTGTTTTATAAATACGATAGGCAAATAAAAAGCCCGAAGATTCGGACTTTTTAACTATTCAGCTTATAGCTTTTCAACCAAGATCCGATCTACCTGCTTTAAACCTGTATGCTTTTCATGGTTCTTACGGCGAATCTTAATCACTTTGTCTTCTTGCAAATCTTGCAACATCAACTCTACTGCAACCATGGCTTCAAGCTCTAAGTCTGTGCCAATCCATTTCTGTTCACCAGCATCCATCAGTACAATTTCATCATTTATCTGATCATAAAGGCTCATCGTTTCCTCACTTGGGGCAACATTGCACCCGTGGCTGAATACTGCATGAATGAATTAATTTTAAACCAATGCTTTAATTCATTCGTTACAAATCGTTATTTCACAATTTAAAATAAATTTAATCTCTGCAATAAAAAACGCCCCTTCTCTGGGGCGTCTTTATTACGGTTAATCTTTACAGATTAAGCGGTAATTTCTTTCACAGCAGCAACAACAGCATCAGCAGTAATACCAAAGTGTTGATACAAGTCTTTTGCTGGAGCAGATTCACCGTAAGTCGTCATACCGATTACACGACCATCAAGACCAACAAATTTCCACCAGTAGTCCACATGCGCAGCTTCAACAGCAACACGCGCACGGATCGCAGCAGGAAGAACCGCTTCACGGTAAGCAGCGTCTTGTTTTACGAATTCTTCAGCACATGGCATAGAAACAACACGTACGCCGTCAAGCTGTGCGTAAGCATCCATTGCCAATGAAACTTCTGAACCAGTCGCAATGATGATTGCTTTCAATTCGCCTTTTTCTTTTGCAAGTACATAACCGCCTTTCGCAACGTCAGCAATTTGATCTGCTGTACGAGTTTGGAATGGCAAGTTTTGACGAGAGAAGATTAATGCTGTAGGGCCTTCTGAACGAAGCAGCGCAGATTTCCAAGAAATAGACGCTTCTACAGTGTCACATGGACGCCAAGTGTTCAGATTTGGTGTACCACGTAAAGATGCAATTTGCTCTACAGGTTGGTGAGTAGGACCATCTTCACCTAGACCAATTGAGTCATGGGTATACACATGAATCACACGCTGTTTCATCAATGCAGACATACGTACTGCATTACGCGCATATTCCATAAACATCAGGAATGTTGCTACATAAGGAACGAAACCGCCATGAAGTGCAACACCGTTAGCAATCGCAGTCATACCGAATTCACGTACGCCGTAATGAACGTAGTTACCCGCTGGGTTAGATTCAACGCCTTCTGCGCCTTTCCATAAAGTCAGGTTAGAGCCTGCAAGGTCAGCAGAACCACCTAGAATTTCTGGAAGTTGCGGTGCAAATGCTTGAATGGCATTTTGGCTAGCTTTACGAGTAGCGATTGTTTCAGCTTTAGCATTTACTTCAGCAATATAAGCATCCGCTTTTGCTGCGAAGTCAGCAGGAAGGTCACCAGAAAGACGACGTTTTAGTTCAGCTGCTTCTGCTGGATATTTAGCAGCATAAGCAGCAAATGTGTCGTTCCAAGCAGATTCAGAAGCAGTACCTTTGGCTTTTGCATCCCAAGCTGCATAAACATCAGCAGGAATTTCAAATGGACCTTCTGTCCAACCCAAAGCTTCACGAGTTAAAGCGATTTCATCATTGCCAAGCGGCGCACCGTGGCAATCTTCTTTACCTTGTTTGTTTGGCGAACCTAAACCAATAATGGTTTTACAGATAATTAAAGTTGGTTTGGTAGTTTCAGCTTTTGCTTCAACAGTTGCTGCGCGGATTGCGTCTGCATCATGACCATCAACTTTAAGCACTTGCCAACCGTATGCCAAGAAACGCTGTTCTGTGTCGTCAGAGAACCAACCTTCCACTTCACCGTCAATTGAGATGCCGTTGTCATCGTAGTAAACAACCAATTTACCTAGACCCAAAGTACCAGCCAATGAACATGCTTCGTGAGAAACACCTTCCATTAAACAGCCGTCGCCCAAGAAACAGTATGTGTTGTGGTCTACAACTGTGATGTCTTCTTTATTGAATTGAGCCGCTAAAGTTTTTTCAGCAAGTGCAAAACCTACAGCGTTTGCAATACCTTGACCCAATGGACCCGTGGTTGTTTCGATACCAGGTGCATAGCCCAATTCTGGGTGACCTGGCGTTTTAGAATGCAATTGACGGAAAGATTTCAAATCTTCAATAGACAGGTCATAACCTGTTAAGTGCAATAACGCATATTGCAACATAGAACCATGGCCGTTTGACAATACGAAACGGTCACGGTTTGCCCATTGTGGGTTTGCAGGGTTGTGGTTGAGGAATTCACGCCATACCACATCAGCAATATCTGCCATCCCCATTGGAGCACCTGGATGTCCTGAATTTGCTTTTTGCACAGCATCCATTGCCAATACACGAATTGCGTTTGCAATACGACGTTCGTTAAGCGGGGTTGTCATAGGTCAGAGTCCAAACAAATGGTTTAAAAGAGTTAGATGAATAAGAATTCAAAGATGCGCATATTGTCTTAAAAAAAGCGGAATGGGTAAAGCCTCAGGGGCAAATTTTCGCTAATTATTCCTGCACCACCTGTATTTTGGGCGCTTATTGCTCAATTTCAAGCCTATGCATGTCGTTTATTTTGTATACAGTGACGCTTTTATATGGCGAATCAATGACAGCGCAATGCATATTTAGAGTTTGGCAGAGAAAGCAACCGCTTCATAACTGATAAAAGTCCGCTACATCGAATGGAAATCGTGAATATAAATAGCAGCCAAAGCCGATCCAGATAAATGACCATTTGAAATTTGATTTCATATAAAATACACCCTCTACGGTTTGGGTAACTCAAACAGCAAACTCATCCCTTTGAAATCAGCACTTATCCAATATACTCACGGTTTCACATTCAATATTTATATACCACGACATGTAGCAGGTAAATTTCGCTGCGAAATATCATCCGATTGACAATTCCAAGCACCATTTAAACCATCTGGAATACTAAAATAGATCTGCTTTGAGCGAAGAGCAAAATTGACATCTGTTGATTTAAACGTAAAAACCACTGAACACGTTCCTGCCACATCAGTAATTTCACTACTCGCAATATACTTGGTACTGATACTTTCATTTAGCGCTGTATTCAAATCTACACAGCTTTGTTCCGCTGAATAATTTTCAATCAGTTTTAATTTATAGGGTGAAATCATTGTTAATACTTCAGCCACTTGCGCCCGAGCAACATAGCCATTGTAAGATACAGTAGCAATTGCAGCCAAAATACCGATGATTGCCACAACGATCATAATTTCAATGAGTGTAAAACCAGACTGTTTCATTACGTTTCCCCCATTCAACGTAATGACAAATAGGCAATTTGCATACCAAGTCTCAAAAGCCCGTACTTATTGTGTTTGATTTTTTAAATTAAACGAATAATTGTCGTTTACAGTCATATTCTGACAGTTCATGACGTTCATCAATGATAAATCTCAGGATATGGATTTGATTTATTCTTATAATTGATTCACTTAAAAAAACAATTTAGGCAATTGAACGCCTAATCACATTGTTGCTTGTGCCAAAGCCCAATATCTCTGTTTTATCTCATCATAAAAAATTAAATTGAGAAATCCATAGCTCATATCAATTTTTTAGATGCATATATCAATTAAAAAGTCATTGAAATGAATTAATTTCATCCAATTTGGTCATGTTGAGCTAGTCCTAAACGCATTCTCGATGTAACATATTGCGTCTTTAAATTTAACTGTGATAGGACTTATGCGCGAGTACGCTGTATTTACCTCGGAATCTGTAAGCGAAGGCCATCCGGATAAAATGGCTGACCAAATCAGTGATGCTATTTTGGATGCAATCTTAAAAGAAGACCCATATGCACGGGTTGCTTGTGAAACGCTTGTAAAAACGGGTGCGGTTGTACTTGCCGGTGAAATCACAACAACTGCAAATGTTGACTTTGAAGCGATTGTTCGTAATACCGTAAATGGTATCGGATACCACCATTCAGATCTTGGCTTTGATGGTTCAACTTGTGCCGTGATCAACATGATCGGTAAGCAATCACCTGAAATTGCTCAGGGTGTTGACCGTCAAAAACCAGAAGATCAAGGTGCGGGCGACCAAGGTTTAATGTTTGGTTATGCAAGCCGTGAAACTGATGTGCTTATGCCAGCACCTATTTCATATGCGCATCGCTTAATGGAAAAACAAGCTGAACTACGTAAACAAGGCAAACTTGCTTGGTTACGTCCTGATGCAAAAAGCCAAGTAACATTTGCTTATGAAAATGGCATGCCAGTTCGCTTAGACGCAGTTGTACTTTCAACTCAGCACGATCCAAAAATTACTCAAGCTCAATTGAAAGAAGCGGTAATTGAAGAAATTGTGAAAAAAGTGATTCCTGCTGAAATGTTCCATGCAGACACTAAATTCCATATCAACCCAACAGGTATGTTCGTCATTGGCGGCCCTGTAGGCGACTGTGGTTTAACAGGCCGTAAAATCATTGTAGATACTTACGGTGGTATGGCTCGTCACGGTGGTGGTGCGTTCTCTGGTAAAGATCCATCAAAAGTGGACCGTTCTGCTGCTTATGCAGGCCGTTATGTTGCTAAAAACATTGTGGCTGCCGGCCTAGCTGACAAATGTGAAATTCAAGTGTCATATGCGATTGGTGTTGCAGAACCAACATCTATCTCGATCAACACATTCAATACTGCAAAAGTATCTGAAGATTTGATTATTGCACTTGTACGTGAACACTTTGACTTACGTCCATACGGTATTACTCGTATGTTGAACTTAATCCAACCGATGTACCAACAAACTGCTGCGTATGGTCACTTTGGTCGTGAAGGTTCTGATACCGCATTTACATGGGAAAAAACTGACAAAGTGGAAGCGCTTAAAGCATCTGCTGGTCTTTAATCTTAATAGATTAATTTCTCAAAAAAGCCTGCATTGATTGCAGGCTTTTTTATGCCCCATATGTCCATAACTAAAACATCTAGGATAAAAATAACTAGTGTAAAAAATATTGACTAAAATTTACGCCTAGCTTATTCATAAAACACCAAAATAATTTAAGAACAATATCATGCCCTTTCCATTAGACTTAAAATTTATTACTGCAACTGAAGAACAATTAGGATTTAAGTTTCCAGAAAAATATAAAGCCAAAATGCAAATTGAAAATGGTGGCGAATTCGGCATTAGCTTTTCTAGTGCGGATGAATTTGAAGATGGTGATGATATCGAAGCATGGTGGCTCTTCCCCTTCCAGGACACCAGCGATGTGAAAAGAATAAAACGCACAACGAATCATCTAGCCGCAGAACATCAAACTATAAGTAAAATTGAAGACTTCCCTGAAAACAGCATTGCCATTGCACATAACGGTGATGGCGATTATTTATTGATGCATACGATAGACGATACACAATTGGGGGAAGAAATATATTTATGGCGCCATGAAGACAGTGAATTTATCTATCTACTTGTTAACTCAATTGAAGAATTATTTACTCAAAACACTTAACGCTATAAGTAGATATAAAGGCTTTTAAACTACAAAATAAGCTGGATAAAATTACACTAAATCAACAATTTTTGATCGATTTTTGAATATTTTTTCAGCTAATATAAATTCAGCCCATGCTACGGGCATAACAAAAAAAGGAAAGATCAAAATGAATAAATTACTTGTTGCTTTAGGTTTGGCTGCAACTGTTGCACTTGTTGGCTGTAATAAAGACAAAGCGCCAGAAACAGGTGCAACAACTGGTGAACACCTAGAAAACGCTGCTGACCAAGCAGGCCATGACATCGCTGATGCAACTTCAGAAGCAGCAACTGCGACAGCTACTGCTGTAGATAATGCTGCAACTGCAACTGCGACAGCAGCTGATAATGCAGCAGAAAATGCTGAAGCTGCTGCACACAATGCAAAAGAAGCAGCTAAAGACGCGACTGCTGCAACAGCAGGTGCTGTTGAGCAAGGTGCAGCAAACGTGAAAGAAAAAGCTCAACAATAAGCATTCTTTAAAAAAAGCACCTTCGGGTGCTTTTTTTATATTTGTCTTTTGCTCAGCGTGTTGTTTCAATCCATTTTTAACTTGAAATTTAACTGACGTCAGGTCAATCTTATGACGTCATATATATAACAAATTTAGAGAAAAGAATGTCTTATTCACATCATACCGAAAAACATTTTATGGAACGTACTGGTTGGCTACGTGCATCTGTACTCGGTGCAAATGATGGCATTATTTCCGTCACCAGTTTAATTATGGGCATGGCAGCAAGTGGTGCTTCTAGCCATACCTTACTCATTACCTGTATTGCAGGACTCATCTCTGGTGCAACATCTATGGCTGCGGGTGAATATATCTCTGTGAAATCTCAAGAAGACGTCGAAAAAGCAGATCTTCACATGGAGCATAAAGAATTACAACGTAACCCAGAAATGGAGCTTAAAGAGCTGACTCAAATTTATGTAAATCGTGGGTTAGAGCCAACCCTAGCCCATGAAGTTGCAGTCCAATTGACGGCCCATGATGCACTAGAAGCCCATGCGCGAGATGAAATTGGAATCCATGACAATACCGCAGCAAAACCCGTTCAAGCAGCACTCTCATCGGCTTTAGCATTTTCAATTGGTGCACTATTTCCGATGGTTGCGATCTTGATCAGTGCTGACATGCATATTGAAAAAACCGTTATGGCCGTTGGCGTGATTTCCCTAGCACTCCTCGGTGCCTTAGCCAGTTATGCAGCAGGCACTTCTATGTTGAAAGGCAGTCTACGTGTTGCGCTTTGGGGCATTGCAGCCATGCTATTTTCTAGCTGGATTGGTTCTTTATTTAATGTAAATCCAGTTTAATGTTTCTTTTATCAGTTTTACAAATATTGAAAATCAATTATTCACAGCAATGATTGTGTGAATTCCAAACAATATTAATTTTTACAATATATAAAAACCGTAAAATAGAGGTACATTTTTTAAGCTTTTTTCTCCATGTCTGTTATTGCTACGCCAGCCAATCGATCCAATGTATCGATTTGGGTGGCTTTTGTTTTATTAATTTTAGGCACCATTGGTGCTTATCTGGTTGTAGGCGTTAACCAAGCATTGCTATTTTTAATTGGCGGTGCTTTGGGTATGACCCTTTATCACGCATCTTTTGGTTTTACCTCAAGTTGGCGTGTCTTTATTAAAGAGCGTCGTGGTCGTGGCTTGCGTGCACAAATGATCATGTTGGCTTTGGCTGTACTGCTCTTCTTCCCTGCTTTAGGTGCGGGTGAATTATTTGGCAACCCAGTCAAAGGTAACGTTAATCCTGTTTCAATGTCCGTGATGATCGGTGCCTTTATTTTTGGTATTGGTATGCAACTTGGCGGCGGCTGTGCATCAGGGACCCTGTACACTGTGGGCGCAGGTAGCGCACGTATGATTGTAACGCTGATCTTCTTCTGTACAGGTTCATTGATTGCAACTTCACATATTCAATGGTGGTTTGACCTTCCCCACTTTGAGCCGATTTCTTTAGTCAAAAGCTTTGGTGTAGTTCCTGCACTGGCATTAAACTTTGTGCTTTTTACAATCATTGCCGCAGCAACAGTTTACTTTGAAAAGAAACGCCATGGTCAGCTTGAAGTTGAACCGCAAGCAATGCAACACGGTTGGAAACGTTTTCTACGTGGACCATGGCCATTGGTTTGGGGCGGAATTATCCTGACTTTACTGAACTTTGCCACACTCGCACTTGCAGGCCGTCCTTGGGGCGTAACCTCTGCCTTAGCCGTTTGGGCCGCAAAATCAGCAAGTGTCATGGGGATCGATGTTGCATCTTGGGCATATTGGCAACAACCTGCAAATGCCAAAGCACTGACCGAATCATTATGGTTTGATATTACGTCGATGATGAATTTCGGCATCATGCTCGGTGCCTTACTCGCAGCGAGCCTAGCAGGCAAATTTGCACCGAACTTTAATATCCCAAAACGCTCACTGCTAGCAGCTGTGATCGGTGGTTTGATGTTGGGTTATGGCGCACGTTTAGCATACGGCTGTAACATTGGTGCATATTTCAGCGGTATCGCTTCAGGTAGTTTACACGGCTGGTTATGGTTAGTATTTGCCTTCATTGGGAACGGTATCGGCGTCAAATTACGTCCAATCTTCTTCCCTGGCGAACGTCCACAACCTGAAAAATTAACAGGCTGCTAATATCTGTGAAATAAAAAGCCCCTCAAGTGAGGGGCTTTTTTTTAATCTGTCAGTGCACCTTTTAGATTACAACCATATTGCATGGTTTCTTGTGCCTGTTTGTATGTGGTATAGCGGTTGATAATAAAATCATAAAATTGGTCAGCATTTGCAAATACCTGACTCAAATCTTCGCTTGCGGCATTTGGCAGTTTAACATCTTTCACCAAGGCCAAGTTCACATGTCCAAGATGATACATTTCGGTAAAATAATGATTCATTACTTCGCAATAGGCAATTTTGGAGCTTTTTAAAGCGGTATTGGCAACAAAATGCTGATTTAAAGTTTTTAAGTTCTGAACATCTAAAGCGGATTGATCTGAAAAAGCCATACTTTCTACTTTTTTTAGTTGGCTAAAATCTTTTGCTAGAGTTTGATTTAATTGTTCAAAGCGTAGTTGTAATCCAGCAGTATCGGCAACTTGATAACTTTGCGGATTGAATGTTTTCTTTTCTTGTTCATTTGCAGAACACGCCGTGAGCGTCATTGCCGTCAGAACGGTCGTAACAAGAAATAATTTCATCAAGGTCTCACTTAAACAATCAAAAGCGCAATCATTATGCCCGAAAACAACTAGATGATTCACACTTAAATCGCTTTCTCATTCATATAACGCCAATAACGACGTGGCACATACTGCACATGTAATTTCATATTACGTCGAGCTTCAATATTGACACTTCTAAAATAATCTTTCCAAAGCTGATCATATAAAATTTCATCATCATCCAGTTCGATATTGAAGGATTGACTATGACCTGACAGTATTTGCCCGTCTATGGTTGTGGCATCCATATCCACTTGATGCACCTGCTGTAGATCATAGTAAATGCCATAGTTACGTTTTTCATCGTAAATTAGCCAACGTTGATCTTGATAGCGTGCCTTAAAATGCCGCTCGATCAAAGGCAATACATTAAAATCAGGTGAGACTAAACTAATAAACAAACCATCCTGACATTTTTTAAAACGCACAAAAGCTTCCATACGATGTTTTTCACGTCCCACTTGCTTCGCCCATTGACTCAGACCCAATACGTCTGCATGACCATAATTCTTTGATACATCTCGCTGCTGCTGAAACACATACACTGCAAAATTAAAGCAATGCTGAAAAGCCTGCTGCTGCTCGGATAAAAATGCATAATAAAACTGTTTCAACGCACGATCAGATGCTTTGAGTTTTAAACCCTGCCATACCCGCTGTGCATGTTCATCATGACTTGCTACATCAATGACATCGGCGAAAAGACCCGCCTGTACTTGCCCATCCGTGCAAATCTGTACGTCAAATTCCTTAAATTGAAAGGCCCGAAAAATGCAGCTTAGTAATCCTGTCATCGTGCCATCAAAGACATAAATACTCACGACTGTATCCTAAAAACCTAAGTTCAATTGATGTGAAATCTGCTGAGTATATTTCGACTGACCACTTTGCAAGATCTGCTGACGTATTTGATGTGGCTGTTGATCTCGAATAAATTTGGGAGAATCTTCACAGCGTATAAAATGTTGTGCTCTGTTGTAGGAAATACCCATACGTTTTAATTGGTCGATATGGATTTTCCCAAAACGTCGTGCTTGAACAATTTTTTTAGCAGAACGTACACCAATACCCGGCACTCGCAAGATCATCTGATATTCTGCACGGCTGATATCCACGGGAAATTGCTCTGGATGACGCAGTGCCCACGCTAATTTTGGATCAATATCCAATTCTAAATTTGGATGCTCTTCATCGACCAACTCTGTCGCTTCAAACCCATAAAAACGCATCAACCAGTCACTTTGATACAACCGATTTTCTCGTAATAACGGTGGCGCAGAACCCACAGCTGGCAGCGCACGCTCCTCTTCATTAATTGGAATATAACCTGAGTAATACACACGCTTAAGCTTAAACTCTTTGTAATGACGGTCTGCCATCAGTATGACATCACGGTCAGACTCTTGATGTGCGCCCACCACCATTTGCGTCGTTTGTCCTGCGGGTACAAACTTAGGCACTGTACGTATTATTTTTCGTTCATCTTTAAATTGAATCAAACGGTCTCGGACGATACCTAAGTCTTTTTGAACTTCGACATGGCTTTTTTCAGGTGCAAATTTTTTTAACCCATCTTCTGTCGGCATTTCCAAATTAATACTCATACGGTCGACATATAAACCTGCTTCGGTAATGATTTCCTGAGATGCCCCCGGAATGGTCTTCAGATGAATATAACCATTGAAATTTTCTTCTAAACGCAGCTTTTTCACCACTTGCAACATGCGCTCCATGGTGTAATCTGCTGATTTAAAAATTCCCGAACTTAAAAATAGCCCCTCAATATAGTTCCGACGATAAAAATTCATGGTCAAATCGACCACTTCCTGTACCGTAAATGCTGCGCGCTTTACGTCGTTACTTCGACGGGACACACAATATGCGCAGTCAAAAATACAGACATTGGAAAATAGAATTTTTAATAACGAAACACAGCGACCATCTTCGGTATAGCTATGGCAAATGCCGTTTCCAGTATTACCCAGACCTTTGTCTTTATTTTGGCGCTTACTACCACTCGAAGAACATGAGACATCATATTTGGCAGCATCGGCTAAAATTTGCAGTTTTTCACGGATACGTTCAGACATGGGAGAATTATAAATTTAAAGTGAACACAGCATTATTTTAAAAGGATCCACCTCAAAAGTCGGGTCATACATCATTACTACGACACGAGGTGTCGCTTAATTTCAAGTACAACTTTCGTGTAAGCATAAGACCATTTTGATATGAAATAACGAATATTATTTGCTTAATTTCACTCGCTTGGGCAAAGTAATTAGAGTGATTGGAGTATGCACATGACTTTATTAGAAAAACTTGGCATCAAACACCCTATATTTCTTGCCCCAATGGCAGGTGTTTCTACACCTGAGCTTGCTGCAGAAGTGTCAAATCAAGGTGGACTTGGTTCACTGGGTTTAGGTGCAAGCAGTGTTGAGAATGCACGTCAGCAAATTTTACAAACTCAAGAACTTACTGACCAACCTTTTCAGGTGAATTTCTTTTGTCATGATACAGTAGAACTCGATGAACAAGTTGCTGCCAAATGGATCATGCAATTTAAATCACGCTTTGCTCAATATAATGCAGAAGCTCCAGAAGCACTGAACTGTATTTATCCAAGCTTTAAAGACAATGACCATTTTCTAAACCTCTTACTGGAAACGCGCCCTAAAGCGGTAAGCTTCCATTTTGGTATTCCACATCCACATCAAATCCAGGCCTTGAAACAAGCGGGTATTTTGACTCTAGTTTCTGCAACCAACTTAGCAGAAGCTAAACTGATCGAAGCTGCAGGCATTGATATCGTGATTGCTCAAGGTATTGAAGCTGGTGGTCACCGCGGCATTTTCAATGAAAACTTTGATAGCAGCGTCAAGACTCGTGATTTGGTTCAGCTCTTGAAACGCCATATTCAATGCCCCATTGTTGCTGCTGGCGGCATTATGAATGGACATCAGGCCTATCAAATTATGGAGTTGGGTGCAGATGCTGTTCAATTGGGCACTGCTTTTGTGCAATGCAAAACATCAAATGCAAATGAAGCTTATCGCAAAGCATTATTTGATGCACCCATCACGCAGATTACATCAAGTATTTCAGGCCGCCCTGCTCGTGGCATTATCAATAACTGGCACACAGATATTGACACACCAACACGCCCGACCGTTCCGGCTTACCCATATAGCTATGATTTAGGCAAACAATTACATGCCGCTGCTAGCAAGCATGGTGTACATGAATATGGTGCTTTTTGGGCGGGAACCAACGTCTCTCAAATACGTGAATTGGAAGCACCCGACTTGATCAATCAATTGATTTTAGAAATGCGCTTTAACTAAGACCTCGCTCAACGCGTCATTCAAACATGAATGCCTATAAAAAAGCCCTCAATATTGAGGGCTTTTTTATTAATTAGGTACTTATTTCAAATCAATCTAACTAGCTTAAATCGACCTACTTTGTATCGAATAATGCAGATCTACTTCGTTTGGTTTCAAGCAAATTGACATGATCAACCTGAACATCACTCATGATCTGACCATGATCGAGTAGGTGATTGAAATAGTCCTCGACGACTTTATATTGATCTGCTGTAGATTCAACTTTATACATATTTTGGCGGAACTCATTACTAGAACGTAAACCTTTGGTATACCAAGCAATATGTTTGCGTGAAATTCGACAACCTGAATATTCACCATAAAAACCATATAACTCAGATAAATGTCCGAGTAATACGTCACGGACTTCCATAATACTTGGCGCCGCCATATGCTCACCCGTCGTCAGGTAATGTCCTATTTCACGGAATATCCATGGGCGACCTTGAGCTGCACGGCCAATCATGACTGCATCAGCACCGGTATAATCCAGTACATATTTGGCTTTTTCAGGTGTATCAATATCACCATTGGCAATCACAGGAATATTGATCAACGATTTCACATCTTTAATTAAGCTATAACGCGCCGTATTCAGATACATATCTTCACGTGTACGACCATGAAGCGCCAATGCAGCAATCCCAGCTTCTTCGGCACGTTTCGCAACGCGCATAATGTTTTCATGACCATTGAGATAGCCCAAACGGGTTTTTAAGGTCACGGGCACATCAACTGCATCAACCACAGCATCTAAAATGCGAGCCACTAAGTCTTCATCTTTGAGCAGCGCTGAACCTGCTAACTTATTACAGACTTTCTTCGCCGGACATCCCATATTAATGTCGACAATTTGCGCACCATTTGCCACTTGATAGCGAGCGGCTTCAGCCAGTTCAGCTGGATCTGACCCTGCAATTTGGGCAGAAATAGGCGCTATTTCACCATCAAAATTGGCACGATAAAGACTCTTTTTACTCATGCGTAGTGTCTTATCTGCCGTCATCATTTCACTGACCGCATGACCTGCACCAAAGTATTTGCAAAGTGTACGAAATGGGCGATCTGTAACCCCTGCCATAGGTGCCACCCACAGTTTTCTCTCGATGGGACGATCGAACAATTCTTGAATGACAGGATGTTGACTCAATGTTTTAACCTCTAGCTATATTTAGCAAATGATGCCCGAACCACATTCGAAATCTTCGAAGCCACTTTTAACAATGCTAAATTCAAATGTATGTTCGCAAAATCTGTTGAGCGTAAAAACGTTTCATGGCAATGATTATACAATTGAATGATGACAATGAATATCAACATTGCTCAACGATTGAATTGAGGAATTTGAAGCCTCGGAATTGGACGGCAAATTTGCAATGCGATAGTTTAGTAATTCCATACAAAAATTTCTACGCTTTTGCTTAAGAGTCGTTGAAAGTTATGTATATACCTTCTAGCTAACACACTATCGATTCAACATCAGACTTTCAGCAGATCTGCCTGTACAGGTGTTACTATAGAGGGATACTGCTAAAATCATTGAAAACTTAAATCTATAAATTCACATCAGTGAGTTAAACTTTATGAAAAAATTGAAAATTCTCTCTTTTATATTTTTCGCTACTTTTCTGACTGCCTGCCAACAACCGAATGACGAGGTGGCTGCAGCTGAAAGCCAAAACGCTGATTTAACAACGGAACAAGCGACTCAACAATTTGAGCAGTCAGATGCGCAAATCAGTCAATACCTTGATGTTTTAGATGCTCAAAGTACATCGATCAAGGAAAAAACCCAAGTCTTATGTCATGACTACCCTCATGAATATAAAACTAACTACATGCCTGCCATGCTCAAACTCGCAGCCCAAGACTATACTCAAGATAAAATGTTGAACGATTTGAAGATCGCACAGGACTATTACAAAGAAAAACTCAAAATTGAATGCCCTGCTCAATAATCTCCTTTTCATCATGGCGTCATATTTCAGCGATAAATTGTTATTAAGCGAAAAGTGGGTAAGTTTCGCTGTAATAACAACGTAAAATACACTTCCCGAATTATTCGGGTTTTCTTTTTAAAGCTTTCAAATAATAAACGACATTTGAATGACACATATTATTTTGTTATAGATTTCAAACTATTGATTTATTTTGATAAGTTTTTCGTAATTGTTCACAATCTAGACACATAACAACCCATTTTAATTACACTTTTATCATGATTAATACATTAAGTTGTTTTTTCCAAAAAAATAGACTGAATATTGAATCATGAAAACTTTAAACAAAGTACTTTTCGCTACACTTATCTCGACGGCGGCTGCAACTACATTTGCTGCTGAAGAACAAAAAGTTGAAGCTGCTGCATCTGAAGTTCAAACGACTGAAGTTGCTCAAGACGCAACTGAAGCGGCACCTGCTTCTGAAGCTGTTGCAAAATAATTGAGCAAAAATTTAAAAGCCCACAGATAGTGGGTTTTTAAATTCACAGGCATTTTTAAGTCTTTCGCAGCTTTCAATGAATTTGACTTCAATTATTTAAAATATAAACGTTGAATTTGACGTGCCCGCCGGTTTAAACCTAATACTTCTTTTCTTTGTAAAATGTCTTCTTCACTAAATCCCAAGCGCTGGATTAATTCAGACATAGCTAAATCTGCATGTTCGATCAACACGGCATCTTGTTCCGTTGACCAAATCACGGTTGATACCGTTAATTTGTGCTGGCGTTTTAAATTTCTCATTTGCACAGTATAAAAGACTTTGGACACATCAACAAAAAAGCCCACCCGATGTGAGCTTTTTGCAAAGACTGATTAGTGTTCATCTATTGGATTGAAAAATAGATTTACTGAATGATGATGTTAAAGATTTTCATCCTTCGTGATCATCACTGAGGTTAAAATTGGAACTGCAAAACAAGGTAGTAAGAGTAAGATCCAATATTCCACCATTGGTTTAGCCACAACAAAGTTTATAACGATTGCCCCTAATACCATAACTAACGCAATCAAACCTAAGAAACGACTGAAAAATTTAGCAGGCATAACAATCCCCTTAAAAAATTATGGATTTCAGCTAGTATATACCTTCATTTTTTATAATCTGTTGAAAATGATATTGGAATATTCATCTATTTAGCTCAAAAAGCATTCTTTTTCCAATCATCCTGACAGAACTGCTTGTTTTTACACGCGTAGATCTCCATAAATAGATTGACAGTCACCTATGAGGCATATACATATTTATTCATAATTTATGTAATTTGCATAGTATACTGCTCCTGCTTTGTCGCTCCCATATGGCTGAGTTTATTGGAAAATATGAACAAAACTTTTTCGACCACATTATGCTTTAAATCCCTTTCTGTACTGGCTTTATCCATTGGCTTGGCTGCCTGTGGTAATGGTTCATGGTGGAGCAAAGATGAACCCACTATGGAAGCAGAACAGATTAAAAAAGCCATTCCACCTCGCGTGAATGAACGTCTTTCATGGGCCAATGATATCTATGACATTAGTGATCAGCTCGGTATTCCGACCACGAAAGAAAATGTCTGTACGATTGTTGCTGTGGTCGATCAAGAGTCCAATTTTGTTGCTGACCCACATGTGCCGGGACTCGGTGAAAAAGCCGTTAAAGAAGTTCAAGATCGTCTTGAAGAAAAGTTTAAAGATAAATTGGGTGATGGCATCGGTGGTACAGTCGCTGGCTATTTCCAAGATGTGTTAAAAAATCAGCCAAGTCCAGAAGATAACTATTTGAGCCAAATGCGCCGTGTTCAAACTGAACGTGAACTAGACGAACTATATCGTGAAATTTTTGACTATATGTCTAAACATTATCACGTGAGTGCATTAACAGGCGCAGCGAAATTGGTTGGACAAGATATTGGTGAAAAGCTCAACCCAATTACCACTTTGGGTTCAATGCAAGTCCATATAGGCTATGCTAAAGACCATAAGCGCCAAGGTGGAAATATTGCGGCACTACGTACAGATATGTATAGCCAATATGGCGGTTTGTATTATGGCATTCACCGTTTAATGATGTACCCGGCTGAATATGACAAACCGATTTATCGTTTTGCAGATTATAACTCTGGTCGTTATTCGAGTCGTAATGCAGCATTCCAGAGCATGTTAAATGACTTAACCCCTGCTGAGCTCGGCTTAGATGGTGACCTCTTACTTTATAATAAAGATGGTTCTCCACGTTCAGTAAAAAGTCAGTCTGAAACCGCGCTGATTGCAGTTTTTGCAGAAAATAATGTGATCGCCACACCACGTCAAATTCGTTCAGATCTTAAAAAAGAAAAAGATCAGGACTTTGAGGATACTTTGACGTATAAAGCGGTCAAAAAGTTGTATCAAGAAAAGACTGGTAAAGAACCGTTTTATGCCATGATGCCTGAAGTCGTAATTTCGGGGCCAAAATTAAGCCGTGATTACAATACCAATTGGTTTGCCACACGAGTCGATGGACGTTATCAAACATGCATGCGCCGCATCAAAAACCTAAAACTCTAGCCTTATTTGATTTTGACGGAACCCTGTGTAACAAAGACAGTTTTACAGGGTTCATCTTCTATTCCCTGCCTAAAAGGCATATCGTGCGCCAAGGGATTAAAATTCTCCCTTGGATTCAAGGCTATTATCTCAAGCTATATCCTGCACATGCAATGCGTCCTCGCCTATATGCCGCAATGTTTAGCCAAGCCAATCATGAGCAGGTTTTAAATCAAGCAGCGCAATATGCTGAACATTTGATGGCAGAACTCAATCCTTCACTGTATGAACAATTACAGCAACACCAAAAACGCGGTCATGAAGTTGTATTGGTTTCTGCATCCGTCGATTTATATCTTAAACCTGTGGCCAAAAAGCTCGGGGTCAAACTGATCTGTACTGAAACTGCAACCAATAACCAAAAACTGACTGGTTTATATGAAACCTTAGACTGTAGTGGTGAGCAAAAGAAAATTCGCGTTTTGGAGCAATTTAACCTTCAAGACTACGAGTATGTTTATGCCTATGGAAATAGCGATGAAGACCTCGCTATGTTTGAATTGGCCACCCACCATTTCATGAATGGACAGGATAAGCGCCTACCTGAACTCGACTAAAGTCGAGTGATTTAGTTTGGTTTATTAATCAAAGTTAACAATCACAAACTTAAATTTAAGTCGCTCTAATATATGATTAAATTTTGAAAATTCTGCTTTTATTTTGACTTTATAGTGTGCTATTTTTCTCATTAATTAGAAATAATGCGGTCAAATATTAAAAGCGGGAAAAGAATATGAATCAATTCAATCCACCGAAATATGTCAAAGGCCTCCATATTAAATTTGGCGAAAATCCATTTGTTCTCCTTGCTCAATTTGCCTTCTCAGCCACTCGCCAGATGTGGACGAAAGAAGAAATTGAATTGGTCATTCGTATGGCTAAAAAAGGAAATTATATGAATTTGATTAAGATCCTCAAATTACATATCAAAAAGTAAAATAGATATTTCCCCAAAGTTAATATAAAAAAGCCATGCAATTGCATGGCTTTTTTTCCCGTAAATTTAGTGTAGCGGTTATTACTTTTTAAATGGAAATGCATATTTCACAATACGGTTTAGTACACTGCCGTACTGTTTCACTAAGCTTGCGTTGTTATAGTTCAAACCATATTTTTCACATACGGCCTGTACTTTTGGCGCCATTTTACGATAACGACGCGCAGGAACATCTGGGTATAAATGGTGTTCGATCTGATGGCTTAAATGCCCTGTCAAAATATGAAATGCTTCTGAACCGGTAAGATTTGAAGAACCACGAATTTGACGCATGTACCAATGTCCACGACTTTCATTTTCAAGTACTTTTTTCGGGAAAACTTCAACATCTTTGGTAAAGTGACCACAGAAAATAATACTAAATGTCCAAATATTACGAAGACCATTCGCAACGAGGTTCCCTGTGAGCACAGGTAATGCTGCCGGCCCTGCAATAAGCGGGAAAAACACATAGTCTTTAAATAATTGCTTGCCGATTTTGGCTTGCATTGGCTTCCATTCTTCTTTGGTCTGCTGTTTTGTTTTGCGACCTTTAAAGTATTTACCCAATTCAAGGTTTTGAATGGCAACACCCCATTGAAACAATAAGCAAAATGGAATGCTATAAATCGGTTGTAATAGATAGCCCGGCTTCCAACGCTGTTCTGGGAACAAACGAACGAGACCATAACCAATATCATCATCCATACCTTTAATGTTGGTATAGGTATGATGTTTAAAATTGTGAGTTTGGCGCCAGTTATCTGCAGTACCCACGATATCCCATTCATAAGTCTGACCATTGAATTTAGGATCATTCATCCAGTCATATTGACCATGCATGACATTATGACCTAATTCCATGTTTTCCATGATTTTGGCAAAACCTAAAAGACCTGTGCCTAAAATCCACGCTGGCGGAAACCAACCTGCAAACAATAATGCACGACCAGCCATAGATGAATATCGAATAGTCGAATACACACGACGAATGTATTTCGCATCCTTTTCACCTAAGTCATCTAAAACTTCTTGCTTAATCGCGTCAAGCTCACGCGCAAGTTCGTCTAATTGCGATTGGGTTAACTCACGGTTTTTTGGATTTTTAAAATATTCAATTTTTACAGGCATGTTCATATTTTTTCTACCTTATAAATCAATAACAAGATCTGACTGTGCTGAGTTCACACAAATTTTGAGTAAATTACCCGGCTCTGTATTTTGGCTACCATTGACCATATTTTTAGTCGAACCTTCTACTTTGTTGCAGGCACATTTATTACAAATGCCCATACGGCAACCGTGATTAGGTTTGATATTTTGCTGCTCAAGACTGGCTAGAATTGATTGGCCTTTTGGGATACTGACGGTTTTATTGGATTGTGTAAGCGTGACATTCACAAAGCCAATATCATCCGTTGCGATTGGGCTCATGCTAAATGCTTCACTCATAAAGCACTGTGCATGATCAAATAACGCTTCGGCCTGAGTGACGAAACCCGATGGACCACATGCAAACACAGTACTGTGCTCAATGTCGTCAATTTGAGCAGCGTGAGCGGCATTTAATCGTGGATCAGCAACTTCTTCTTGGGTAAAGAAAATTTGAAATTTAAAGTTTGGATATTGGTTTGCCAAAGCTTCGAAGCGTAATTTGAATGCGGCATCATCGTGATACTTAACCCAATACATTAACTGAATTGGTTGCTCCGCAATTTGCTTAGTTTTGCTCATCGCTTTCAACAAACTCAACATTGGCGTAATACCACTACCCGCAGCCAATAGTAGCAACGGTGTAGAATTTGACACCAAAGTCATATCACCAAAAGGCTGACCAAATTCTAAGATGTCACCAACTTGTGCTTGTTCTACCAGCCAAGTACTCACAATACCCGTATTCACTTTTTTTACACTTAGCAATACGTGTTGATCATCTAACTGAGTCAAACTATAAGTACGTTCGTAACGGATCCCATTTACACGAGCAAAGACAGGATGATGCTGACCAGCTTTACCCATTTTAAACAAACGGTTCACCTGTATAGTTAGGCTGACCATCTCATTTGCTGCATTTTCTTTTTGTACAATTTTGCCGAGTGCCTGATTACCAGACCATAACGGATTAAGTTTCTGCAACCAGAAATTCACCGCATTGACGTCTATAACACTGTCTTTGAGTGCGTTTAAAGGCTTTTTCGCTTTTTCGAGTACATGCATAATCAAATACAACTCATGGGAGGTTTTTAATTATTATACACATGTATATATATTTGTATATACGCTTGTGCATTTAATCGACATTTTCACAAAAGCTATTAGCAGACGCTATAATATGTTAATGTTTTTAATCTATTAAAAAATATGACTCAGTCTGCACAGACGAATATGGTTAACATGTACCAGGAAGAATTACATTCTGAAGCTGAAACTCCACTTGCAGTTCGCACTGTAGGTCGTAAAGCAACGATTACCAAGGAAGAACTGTTTCAGGCAGCGCTTAATTTAATTGGTCCACAAAAAAGTATTTCATCACTGAGTTTGCGTGAAGTTGCACGTGAAGCTGGCATTGCTCCAAATAGTTTTTATCGTCACTTCAAAGATATTGATGAATTAGCCATTGAGTTGATTGATCGAGCTGGCGGTGTGTTACGTCAAATTCTGCATGAAGCACGCCTTCAGGCATCACGCCAAAGCAGTATTATTCGTAGTTCAGTTGAAGTATTTATTCAACAGCTAGATGCCGATGAAGGTAACCTAAGCCTGTTACTCCGTGAAGGCTACACTGGTTCGCATTCCTATAAAAATGCAGTTGAGCGTCAACTTAACTATTTCCAACAAGAATTAAGAGAAGATTTAATCGTACTAGAACGTTTAAATCAGAGTAAGTTGGCTCATCCTGACATCGTGGCACGTGGTATTACCCAATTGGTGTTTAACATGGGTGCAAAGGTTATTGATCTACCGACAGAACAACGCAAAGAAGTTGCCGAACAAACCATGATTATGATTCGCATGATCCTGGAAGGTGCTCGCCATTTAGACGAAGCCCAGATTCGATAAAAATTAACGGTCAAAAAAAGGAGACGTTCAGGTCTCCTTTTTTATGAGCAAATTTTATTTTCTAATGCTGTAAGTACTGCATGACGTGTAGCGCTGTCTGTTTCGGCTGCTCAAGTGGAAACATGTGCCCACCTTCAACTACACTATAATCTATACCATAGGTTTTCTTCATTCCGTCAGGCAAACCTTGTTTATAAAAATGGCTGTTATCTGCGGTGATAAGGTGTACAGGTATTTGGGGCGCTTTACGTGGAGTACGCCACCACCATGCAGGCACTGTACGGAAAATTTGTGCTTCCACGGCTTTTGGAATGCTGAGGGTCACGCCACCGCGTTTTTCATCAGCTTGAATGCCTTGTGCGATGTAATCTTCAAAACACTGCGCATCAAAACTTTTAAATAAACGATTATTCCGTAGTGCCGTATAGGCTTCATCCAAGTTTAACCAATGGTCATTGCGCTTCAGCGTGATCGCTGCAGGCGTGATTTTATCGACAGCTTTCAGCCTTAACTTTTGCATGCCTTCAAAAATGGCAGATTTGGGGCCTATCACAAAAGGCGGGTCCATAATGACCAATTGCGAAAACAAATCTGGACGCTGATAAGCCGCCATAAGTGTGACTAAAGAGCCAAAAGAATGCCCAAGCCCAATCACTTTTTGTTTTGGAAATTGGTGCTCGATATCTGCTATGACTTGATCGACCAAATATCGCCAATCTTTGGTGATCGGATAGCGCTCATCCATACCAATAAGCGGAATCACCTTCACATCAAATTGCGGTGCAAAGTAGGATAAAAACTTTCGATAACTTGCAGCAGGAATACCATTGGCATGGGTAAAATGGATCGCGCTTTTCATCTAAAACTCATCCAATCAACTGATGATGCCACATCATAAAGAGATCAATACGATTTAAACAGGACTCAATAAGTTTATCTAGATGACCTCAAAGTCAGTTTGCAGATTATTTTTGTGAACCGACCATTGATTGATTCGGTAAAAATGTTGCGCCACAACTGGTTTTATCTCCAGCAACCACAACACCTCGCCCCTTTACCGTTGTACTTTGATCTGCCGCGATCGCAGCCACAGTCGAATTACATTTCGGGCAATAATGTTTCATGCCGTTTAAATGCACCGCAATACCATTAATCACAAATGAAGGTTCACATTCTGAAACCACACCACCGTGTGACGTTTTACTACCTAAGGTAATTAAGGATTTCATATTTTTATTTTCTTCTAACGAACTGCTGAAATTTGAAGCATTTTAACGGAACTACCCACAACTCGCTAGCATCGACGTATAAATTTAACCAAGCCAAAACTTTACTTAACTAAAGCATCAAAACACGACATTAAGACAGTTCGTGATCAATCATTTGAATATGATGCTATCTCTGTATGTCAGAATACATTTAATCATTTCACCTTCATAATTCAATTGACATCAATCACGACAGCTTATGTCGCGATGCCGATTCTTTTACTAATCAAAGCATGTATATTGGGTATCGCAATGAGCATGAAGCGTAGCACCCTATTTTACAATTTCAGTATTTAACTGAGCTTCGAATCAGAAAATGGCGCTTTTCTACGCCATGATTAACTTTAGAACGTTCATAGACTGAACACATTATCCAAAACCATTTTTAGAAAATTTTAGATTCGAAACGTAGCACCATTTCATTTTATAGCGCAGATAAATAAAGCATAACCATTCTATTTTCAGGAGGTTTTATGATTTTAATAAATGACTTTGATTTAACCCAACCGCAAAAAGTCATCGTGTTAGACCATACACTAGATGACTCAACCCTGTTAACTGAAGTACTCGCTTTGTGTAAGACCGCAGACCCAGAG
This sequence comes from Acinetobacter sp. YH01009, assembly GCF_013420765.1. NCBI lineage: Bacteria > Pseudomonadati > Pseudomonadota > Gammaproteobacteria > Moraxellales > Moraxellaceae > Acinetobacter > Acinetobacter sp. YH01009. Next base: position 44,248 of record NZ_VOYE01000007.1, read on the forward strand.
CTCATCGTGGCGGAAAGCAAAGAGGCTGATTTAGTCTTACGTTTATTACCTGAAATACATGCTTATTGTGGTGCCATTGCCTTAAAACAGCCGCTATGCATTGACATCAACTTTGATTTACTTACTGCTCATTATGCAACACGCAGCCAAGCAGACCGATGTACGATCCAAATTCAGTTAGCAAAAAATCATCCGGACTTTACCAAGCTCGAAGCCATATTTTATATGTTGGATGAACTAGAAGATTTTGATCAAGCTGTAGAATTACTGAAAAATAGTTACTTTTTTTATGCCGATGTCGACAATTTAGATTAAAAAAATAATACAAAACTAAGATTTAGCTTAAATCTGTCGTGATTAATTTTACAGTTATAATTTTAGCCATAAAAAAAAGCACCCGAAGGTGCTTTTTTAAGATTCTTAACTTATGGCTTAACCACTACCATAATTTGAATCGCTTCTGGTGTAACCGCTAGACCATCAAGCAGTGTTAAACCTTCTTTTTGCAGTTTTTGTAAACGTGCAATTTCGTCTTCACGAATACTTGGGTTGAACTGCTTCAAATAAGTCAAACGGTCAATTTCATACTGCCATTTGCTACCATAGATTTCTTTGGCTTGTTGTTTAAAGCCCGGTAATGCACCACGAGCAATTTCAAGCGCTTGCTTATAACGCTGTTCAATGACATCACGACGCGCCTTAACCACTTGGCGGCAACTGTTACCATCAAGATGATGTAAATAAGGACGTAAAATTTCAGGTGCAATTTTTTGCGATAAATCCTGACCTTTTTCACTCAGTAATACACGAACCAACTGTTGTGGCAAACTAGACGGCAAATTCAATGCTTTTGGTGCAACCACATCGACTTTAAACCACACTTCCATTAACACAGAACCTTGTGGTAAAGCTGCTGATTTCAATACAGCAACGTTGGTACTACCAAAGCTTTGTGTATTAATCATTTCCATCACACTTTCAGTGAATGGATGCTCAAGTGTTAAATACTGAGCATCTTCACGAATCTGTGCTTGGTCACGATAGAACGTCGCCGTCATGCCTTCTTCGTCCAAAGTCAGACCCTGAACTTGCATTTGATCTGTTGGCTTGATGATCACGGTACCATTACTTTGTTCATCAAAATCAATGTTTGTAGACGCCATGAAGCGCTTCATAAACATTGGCAACGTAGTATTGTCGTCGTAGTCTTCAAGTGCAGTCACAATTTCTTGTGCCACGATTGGGCGGCAAGAGTTGTACTCAAGTAAACGGTCACGACCTTCTTGAAGTTCAGCTTCAAGTGCTTCACGTTGTACACTCACCGCTTCGAGCAAATCTTCAAACTCTTGGCCTTTATCTGCTAACAAACAATCTTTCAGATTGACGATGAAGTTTTCTTGTAAGGTTTGCGCAGTTGGCGAGATATTACAGAAAATATTTAATGCTTCGTTATACCAACGGAACATACGCTCTTGAGCAGTACCAACCAGATAAGGCACATGAATTTGAATACGATTTTCTTGACCAATACGGTCTAAACGACCAATACGTTGTTCAAGTACGTCTGGGTTAGCAGGTAAGTCAAACAAAACTAAGTCAGATGCAAACTGGAAGTTACGACCTTCAGAACCAATTTCTGAACATAGTAAAATTTGCGCACCGTATGACTCTTCCGCAAAGTAAGCCGCTGCTTGGTCACGCTCTAATAGGCTCATGCCTTCATGGAACATCGCTGTGCGAATACCTGCATGCAAACGAAGTACATTTTCTAAAGACTCAACCACTGGACCACTGCGTGCAATCAATAACACTTTTTTGTGTTTCAGGTCTGTACGCAGACGTTCCATCAACCACATCACACGTGGGTCAGTTTCCATCCACGAGCCATCAAGCTGCGCTTCTTCAGGCCACATTTGTTCACGTAGCTTGCCATCTTTAGACCAGTTTTCTGGTGCAGGTAATGGTGCAGGCTGACAGTCACGACCTGGGAAGCCTTGAATCGCTTCACGGGTATTACGGAATAAAATACGACCAGTACCATGACGGTCTAATAATTCGTGAATGGCACGGAAGCGTTGTTCTGGCTCGTCAGTAATTCGATGACCTAATAGGCTTTCAATCGCTGCCAAATGCCCTTCTTCGAGTGGCAGATCAGACATCAGCACTTCAGCAATTTTAGCTGTTTGGTGATACTGATCTTCTTCATCCAAGAAACGATCAAGCGAACTAAAACGTTGTGGATCAAGTAAACGTAAACGTGCAAAGTGACTTTCCACACCTAATTGTTCAGGCGTTGCGGTTAATAACAAGACACCCGGCGTTTTTTCAGCAAGTTCTTCAACAAGGTCATAACGGTCATTGCCGCCTTCTTCTTCTGACCACATTAAATGATGGGCTTCATCGACTACAAGCAAATCAAAACCAGCTTCAAGGGCTTGTTCACGCAAGTCATCATGGTCGATCATCAAATCGACACTGGCAATGATGCATTGTTCAGTTAAAAATGGGTTGAGGTCTGGATCGTGCTCTTTAATCGATGCTGTACGTGTCAGATCAAATAATGAGAACTCAAGATTGAAACGACGACGCATTTCAATCATCCATTGATATTGCAATGAATCAGGTACTAAGACCAAGATACGTTCTGAACGACCAGTTTTAAGCTGCTGATGAATAATCAGACCAGCTTCAATCGTTTTACCCAAACCCACTTCGTCAGCAAGTAATACACGTGGAGCAAAACGTTTACCCACTTCATGCGCAATATACAGTTGGTGTGGAATGAGACCCACACGTGAACCCACTAAGCCACGTAAAGGGCTAGACTTCATATTGGCTTGAAGAAGCAGTGCTTCGATACGCAGGTCATACCATTCTTTATAGTCCACTTGGCTTGCAAGTAAACGATCTAATGGTTTTGCTAACTGAATACTTGCACCAATACGTGTTTCATTCAGTGCTTTACGCTCTTCAGTACCATCGGCAAGTTTACGTACCGCGTTATAACGAACCACACCACCACGGTCTTCAAGCGATTCGACAATCCAAATTTGACCTTCTTGGTCTTGGACTTCGTCATTTACATTGAAAACAATACGAGATAAAGGCGCATTGTGACGGGCATAGACACGAGTTTCATCACTTTTTGGGAATAAAATGCTGACCGATCGCTCATCAACATCAATAAGAACACCTAAACCCAGTTCCGTTTCTGTATCTGATAACCAACGTTGACCAATAGCAAACTGCTGCAATTTTTCCACCTTTTTCTCAAGTTCGGTCTGAAAATATTATGCTCAAACTGTGAACGTTATTTGAGCAAAAATCTAGACCATAAAGCAATATATTTTGACATAAAGCCCACTAAATAGTGAGCAGAATTCTTAGGGATTTAAATGATTTTCCTAAAATGGTACAGGACAGTGAAATTCCACTGTTTGCTCTGTTTCAGGATGGTTAAAACTTAAACGCTCAGCATGTAAACATAAACGCGGCATCAGCTTCTGTTGCTCAGGTGTTGCATACAAAGTATCACCAACAATAGGATGACCTAAATATTGCATATGAACGCGAAGCTGATGTGATCGACCGGTAATAGGAGTTAAAACTACACGTGTTACGGCTTGCCCCTGAATCTCAAAATGTTCAGTGGCTTTCCAATGCGTAAGCGCAGGCTTATTGTGTGCAGGATCGGCAATATGCAGTGGCGGATGTTCTGGGTCATATATGACCGGTACATCGACAGTACCTTCACCTTCGAGCGTACCCGCAACCAATGCCTGATATGTTTTTGAAGTTTGACGTTCTTGGAACTGGCGTGAAATTCGATTTTGCCCTTGACGGGTTAATGCAAAAACCAAAATACCTGAGGTATCACGATCCAAACGATGGATGAGCAAGGTATTCGGTTCAATTTTTAATAATCGATTGATAACACAGTCTTGTAAATCTGCTGTTTTTCCCGGAACTGTGAGTAAACCTGCTGGTTTATGGATCACCATAAAGTCAGTGTCACGATGTATCAGGTGTTCGGTTAGAAAATTACTCAAAGTTCAATCCAGTTCTGATCTCGAAAAACAAGGCGGCAATAATAAAAAGCTTAGCCAACAATTACAATGCACAAAGCTATATTTCCCGACGTATTTTCCGATTTAGAACAAAAATAATTCCAATTGGCTTTGTTTAATCTGTATTGAGCAATTTTTCTAGCAATGCTTTTAAACTTGCACCATCTAAAAAGTCTTCATAACGGATATTTGCACCATTGGCACGCCACAACCCAATTAAGCTGACCATGGCAATGGAATCGAGCCCATAACTGCGTAAATCGATTAAGGGATCTATTTCCAATGCGTCCATATCTAACTGTTCTGCGATAGCCAATAATATGCCTTTGGCCGACAAGACGAATTCCGTTGGCGCTGACAGATTCCAAAGCCGCATCAAATTATAACTACTCATATGATGGATACCTTGGCCTGATATGGAGTCCACCCACAGAATATGCTGTTCCTGATTATTCAGCACAATTGCGTCATCAACAATACAGATTTGCTCTGTCACGCTGTATAGATGCGGCAAGATCTGTTTCAGCATAGGCGTGATTTGCCCTGCAAAGATGAGCTGCGGGTGTGTTGTTGCATATTCACCGAGCTGCTGCATGCCTTGAAGTAAATCATCACCATATAAATCGACAATTGGAATCTCTAAGGCTTTGGCTTTATTGGTCAGTTGGATCAAATTTTCCATCAGCTGCGTATCTTGTATGCCCTGCTGCATGCGTAAATTTTGTAAACCAACCAGCACCAATACCGACTGTGTTGATGACAGCTGCCATTTCGCTTGAGAAGGTGCAAATTGGATTTTTTTAGGCATTGGGTAAAGCATACGGGCTCGGTACAAAACTTATGTTAGAACAACTGTTATGTTACCGCAGAACCGAGTCTCAAAGTGGCTTTCATCTTATGATGATGTACTTGGAGGTGATTTCACTTGTTGGACAACTAAAACTGAAATTTGAAGTGAGCTGCAAATTAACTTTTGTGGTTGAAGCGCCCCATTTTCTTCAACACACCTTCTGAAAAATCACTTTTTCATGCCTGCTCGCCGATTTTTGCATGTAGTTTTTTTTAGATCAATTTGCAGTTCTATAAGAGCTTTTAATTGATCGAAAGCTTGCAATGAGGCTGCGATCAATTGATTTTCCCAGTCGATAATTTGGTTTTGATAAAATCAAATTCAGCACTTAATTCAACAAGTGTTTTTCCGCTTTAATCGCAGCAAATGCTCACTTAGCTTTAAAATCATTTGAATGATTTCTTCTTGGTCCATGTGCCATAAAATACTGATATATTGATGTTTACAACATCATTTAGGGAGACAAATATACTTATGTCAATTGTCCAAATTTCCTGATCCTTCTCTCAACAAATTTAATACTTTTTTGAGGCCAATTGTTTGAGCTACTGTTTGTGGAAACACACCTCTTTTATTTTTTAATAGCTCTACACCCGCTTTAAGCACTTCAAATATGTATGATTGTAGGATCTTTCTTAAAGGGTTGTGTTACACAAAACCGCTTTATAGACCTATTTTTGTCTAGTCTAAAAATTATTAGATCAGCCATAAACAAGAATTTTTATTAAAAGCTTAAATTATCACTTATAATTCAACACCTTAGAAACGCCAATTATAAAACAAGTCAATTGCACGCTCTAAAGACTGACTCGCTTCCAAGTACAAACGTTGATTCATTTGATAACGTAAGGTCAGTTTATTCACTGGTGTAAATACCCCGACACCATAACGAATGAATAAGTCAGGTGTGATATAACCCGTCACAGAAACCTGAGTATCATCCCCTGTTCCTTGAGCATCGAGTGCCAAACCACTCAGACCAAATGTACGACCAATTTGGTTGGTCAATGCACGTGTACCACCCAAGCCCATACTAATACCGGCAGCAGCAATCGTGTTGTTCACATCAGAACGGAAACCTTCCGCCTGACTTAAACCAGAACTCCCTTCATTGATACGACCTGTAATTAAGGCATTTAAGGCTTCTTGTTCAGACAGACCTGCATCGTTATACACCTGAATTGCAGGGCTTGAAGCCGTACCCGTCACACGAACACCAACTGTACTGCCTTGCACGGCTTTATTGGCATCGATATCTAACGTTGGGTTTGCCAATGGTCCATTAAAACGAGCAATCGCACGGTTCAAGTCCAGACTTTGACCATAGGCTTCAATTTTCACACGTTGTGAAACACCGATTGCACCATTGGCACGCATTGCTGTTTCTAATCCACGTTGCGTCAAATTCAAACGACCAATCAGAGGAATTCGGCTATCAAAACCTTGGAAAATCACTTGATTACCAATATTCACCTGTACGTCAGCGCGAATATCCCAAGGACGAGCCGATTTTAAGATTTCAAGTTGGTTATCGCCTTCATGTACCACACGTACATCTGAAGACACCCCAACCACTGCCGCAGAAGATTCTGGCATCGAAATCAATGCACGAGGCACATCAACTTTACCTTTTAAAGTTAATTTCTTACTAAAAGGCAGCACATCTAAAGATAAATCAGGCGTTACAACAGCCGTGATCAATGGCGCTTGACGTACCAACATTTCCTTACCGGATAAATTCAACTGGATACGCAGATCATTTTTCCAGTCGATATTTCCAGTTAATTTGCCCACCCCACGACCACTGTTAAATGCGCCATCAATCGTCGCGTGGTTTTGACGTACAGCAGAATACAACTGGATATTGGTCAAGTTCACAGGTAATGAAATCATGCTAATCGAGCCATTTTTCACTCGAATCTCACCATCCATTAAAGGCTGTGACAATGTTCCGCTAATTTTTGCCGCATAAGACACCGTACCGCCCATTGAACGGACATCTTGTATAAATGGTTTTAAGATTTTCAATTGAACTTGGTTAAAGGCCACTTCACCGCGGATCGGTTTATTGGCTTTATACGGATCAATAATAATATTGGCATAACCTGTACCAATATCAGGAGCTTTGGTATCGAGTCGAATTTGTAGCCCTTCAGCGACACTTTTCGCAATCAAACCTACTTCATCATATTTTAAAGTGGATGCTAAATACTGTGGATCTTCAGCCGCTAAACCGAGTAAACCGTCACGAGTCACTAAACGTGCATCAATTTTAGGTTTTGCACCTTTCGCCCAAGACGCTTTCGCATAACCATTCACTTTACCCGTAATCGCCAGGCCTTCAGGCATAAATGCTGCAAAATCATTTAAGTCTAGGTTCTTTGTCACAAAAGATACATTGCCGCGGTTTTTATTCACACGAATCGGCTGATCAAAACATAATTCGCTTTGCTGACTCATCCAACAATGCGCACCGACAAATAAGTCAGACTGTGCCGTGTTATAAATAATAGACGCATTTTGACGCTGTACAAGACGCGTACGCAAGGAGTCAAAATCGCCTTTTTGAATCTGACCGAGCCAATTATTTTGTGCATTAAAACCACCGGCTAACTGCACATAAAATTTTGATAATTTATTTTCAGCACTGACTTTTAATAAATGCGCATTACGTGTACCGGCCAGTGAAATTTGACCTTTCACAATCTCACGGTTGTTACTGCGTAAATTATCCATCGTTGCCGTTAATAAACTTGGTGAAGTCGCTGAAGTTGGCAACTCGCCTTGCACCCGTATTTTTCTCACACTGAATAAATTATTAAAAGCAAAATCATCTATTGCGATATTGGCAGATGCTTGCAGTCGTGGCTGTGCTTGAACATTTAAGTAGCCATAAGCACGTCCACGTAGGCCTGCATAAATTTCATATAAAGCTGGTGCATTAATTTTCAATTGTAAATTTTGTGCATTACCAGTGGCTTGAATTTGGTTATTGGCATAAGCCAACAGCAAATTATTCGCTTCAAACTGTTTTGGCATAAAGCCGGATTGATTTGAATTAATCACCATCGCCAAGTTACCTTGACCACGGACAGGTTTGTTATTGATCATACCTGCCAAATTCAGACGTTCAATTTGAATACGTTTTAGCGCATCTGACCACACACCATTGGTTTTTAAATTTCCAGATAATTCACCCCGTACATTTGAGGCAAAATAATGCGGCTTAAAATGCACCAGTGATGCATTAATATCCCAACCAATGGCTTTTTGTAGTAAAACTTGTCCATTGGCAGAAATTTTACCTGCCACGCCATCATGACGCAGCTCGGCTATTTTAATTAATTCAGGTGTGCCAGATACTTTGAAAATCAAACTGCCTTTACTTGCGGCAACTTGGCTTGCATTGAGGCCACCATCATAATTCACAGCAAAAGCTTTAAAGCCTCCACCTTGTTTCTCATCATGGAAAGTCAGCGCAGCAGTAGATTTACCTGTTAAATGAACCGTTTCATTTTGCTGTGCTAGTCGGCCTAACAAATCAATATTATTCAGCTGAATAATCTGTTGATTTGGTTTTGCATAACCATTGGCTTTTAATGACCCTGTAATTTGATCGACAGGCGCAGCAGCTACGATGGTTTGCGGATTGAACTGCTGTGCTTGTACATTGGCTTGCCATTTCAGCATACGTTTTTGATCAGGCAATTCTACAACTGCGTTACCTTTGAGCTGACCTTTGTCGGCCACATAACTAAAGGCATGGACATTGAGATTGTTATTTTTCAGATTGAGTTTGGCTTGATATTGTCCAGCAGGCAGAGCACCTTTTTCATGTCGTGACACTGTGGTCGCCACATTAATATTCTGCTGACCTTCTGTAAGCGCCAATTGCACATTGCCCGAATCACTACTCAACCATCCAACATATGGCACTGCACGGTCTATATTTTTCCAAGACACATCCATCAGCATCGGCTGAGCTTTATTATTTTTGGCAGGCGCTTGATCGAGTTTTAAATTCCAAGTTTCATATTGATCGAAATCCACCAACGCCGTCAGGTGCATACCTTTTTCAAGGGTCCCTTTGGACGCAATCTTACTATTTAAACTCACAGGTAGAAAATCTTGAACCACTTGCGGGATCAGCTTATGTTTTGGATTAATTTTATCTAAACGACCGCTTACATCCCAAGTGACCTGATCTTTCCAACTCACCACGCCACCCAAGTTGACAGCGCCGCCCATCACTTGACCATTTAGATTAGTAATATCGAGTTGGTTGACCAAGTCCGTACTCATGAGCGCAGTATATTTCCCCTCAGGAATATTGGCCCCGCTCAGGTCCGTGTCTAAATCTAAATTGAGACGCTGAATATCCCCTTTGAATTTTGCCAGACCATTTTTAGCAAAAAGCTTTTGCTCAGTCAGTAACGGTAAATGATAGTTTTTAAATTTGAGCGCACCAAACATCGGGACATGTGGACGCATTGGATGGACCACTGCCCATCCTGTTAAAAGATCAGGCGTATGAGTTGCCACACCAGCTTGAATCGTATCAAGAGATCCTTTAGCCACCATTTGAATATCATGAATATTCAAGCTTTCACGTAGTGAAGGTAAATTGACAATCCCCACAGCATTTAGCGGATACTTGTCTTCAAACTTCATATTCCCAGACGCTTGGCGCACAGACAAATAGCCCATATCCATACGGGTATCTTCAAATTTTAATTCCGTCCCTGACCAAAGCGCTTCATTTAATTCAATGTCATAGAAATCCACACCTGAACTATGGGTTTTAATCAACATATGATCTAAATCTGCATGATCGACACGAAGTACGAACGGCAGACGGATTTCACTAAATGCAAAAGGTTCATCGCTAGGTGGGGTCTTGGTAATAATTTGCAGATTTTTAACATCTGCTTTATTTAAATGAATTTCTTTATTAATAATGGCGCGCCAACCGAGTGTAATATCGGCACGGTCAATTTTTACATCGACAGGTTTTAGCGTAACGAGGACATTTCGTAAAATAATGCCCCGCCACAGGTTACCACCTTCATATTCATAGTGAATGATTTGCTGACGTTCCAGAACACGGTCAAGTAAAAACTTACTGCCTTTGTCTGTAGAAAACATGACTGCTAATGCAGCCACCAAAAAGATAAGCACGAACACGAAGGTCAAAATGACACTTCGAAGAATACGACGCTTCTTCGGCAGTTGCTCTACCGGCATTTCGTTTTCTGGTTCTTGCTGTTCTTGTTCAGTCATAAAAAACACATCACCTAAAAATTATAATTGTGAACCAATAAAGAAATGTAAACGAATTGGTTTACTGTCGTCAGAAAGTCCGGTAGCGACATCTAAACGAATTGGGCCAATTGGAGAAGCCCAGCGTACCCCCACACCTGCGCTATATGCAGTCGGTGTATTAAAGTCTTTATCGTACGCATTACCAAAGTCACTAAAGACCGCAGCACGCCAGCCTTCTTTAAATTGGTAGTTATATTCTAATGAACCCGTTGCCAAGACTTGACCACCAATTTTATAGCCATTTTCTTCGGCAGCTAAACTCTTATAGTCAAAGCCGCGAATGGTTTGGTCACCACCGGTAAAGTAGCGTAAGTTATAAGGAACTTTATCAAAGTTCTCTGTCAGAATATAACCTAAATCACTGCGCCCCACGAACTGGTGATTATCATTTTCACCCAATGAATAAATAAAGCGCCAGCCCGCATTCAAGATCGCCATGTCAGCATCTGAAAGTAAGCTTTCACTTCCGACTTCAACTTTATAGGTTTGCTTAATCCCTTTACTCGGATTCACACGTTTATCAGAGTCGGTTCGAGAAATTTCATAGCCAAACATCAAAGACTGCTGTTCATTGTTGGTATTTACCAAGAACGCATCTGGAATGTCATCACTAGGACTTAGGCCGTCATCGGTAATACGGTCCAAACGGTAACGTAAACCAAAAGTATGCTGCCAACTACCACGGGGGTTTTTAATAATCCGGTCAACCCCAGCTACAGCAGACTCAATCGAAAGATTAACACCCTGACCGACATCGTCACGTTCTTCACGCTCATAACCACCAACCAAACTGACATAGTCATTTAATGGATGGTTATATGGGATGTTATAGCGACCATCAATCGATTGACGGATTTTGGATACTTCCATGTTGGCGTCAAAAGAATGACCACGTTTGTTTACAATGGCACGACGATACTGGCCACGAACACGTGTACCAGTGTCGGTACCAAAACCAGCACCAATTTCTGCACTGTTCAGCTTGTCTGCATTTAGTGTCACAATCACAGGGACTTTTTTATCTTCACGTGCTTGCGCTTTTAAACGTTCTTGTTCTGCTTGTTTAGCATCTTGCGTATCTTGCAAACTGCGTAATTTAGAGGATTGCTCTACATCATTCACCCCCGCAAATTGGTCTTCATTAACCACTTTTTGCGTCACTTCTTTATTCGACATCACTTCCGTTTTGTCTTTCACTACTTGTGAACTTTCTGACAACTGATTTTGATCGACCAAGGTTTGAATATCCGGGGGCAATTCAAGTGGCTTTTCTATCGGGTCTGGTCGAATTGAATCAACCAAGGTGTAGTTAAAATAGCGAGAGTTGGTCAAGTTATTAGCCAAACCATTCACACGCCAGAAAGTATAGTCAGCACCATCTTTCCACGTCACCAAACTTTCTAAAATATCGCGATCCAATGGAAACTCTGCATTAGGATCACTCATTCGAAATTCGACTTCGCCAAGCTTATAACGCTCACCCGTCTCAAAGCGCAAATTGATATCGGCTGTATTTTGTGGTTGAGCCACTCTTACATCGTGCAAACGCCAGTACGAGTCGAAATAACCGTTATTAGTTGCTGCATCATTAATTCGGCCTTTCGTCGTTTCGTATTCACCATGATTAAGAATGTCACCTTCTTCCTGATCTGGTAAAACACCAATCACCTGAAACTGAGCTTGGTTCGCCCCAGCCCCAGAAAATTCAACATTCTGTTTTTCAATTTGCACAGGCGTATTTGGTGTAACCAATACACGAACTTTGCTGTCAGACACTTTTTCAAATTTGAATTCTGATTGATAGAAACCCACGGCTTGCGCGGCTTGATTGGACAAGCTACGTAATTGAGGCAAAGCCGATGGAAAATCACTAAAGGATTCTTGAGTAAAACCTGAAAGCTTACCTTTAATATTGGCTTTGAGATCTTCCAGTGCCGCACCGTAGGCCTTACTCGACGTTTGACTGGTGTTATGTGCTGAGGTAATTTCAACATCCGCACTAATTCGTGGCACTTTTGCCGTATTCATCTGACGTGGCGGACGTACTTTATATAATAAGCGCTTGAAAATACCTGGCTCTACATCATCCTCAACTGTTGGGTTATGCAGCTCTTGCAGAGTATTGGCATTTTCATTTCGTGTCGCGGTAATTTCATTATCCGAACGAATTTCACCCATGAGCTGATCAATATTGACTGGCGCTTGGTTAATTTCCGTTAACTCTTTTTGGGTAATATCCGCAACAGCAATTTCTGTTTGCTGTGTTGCACGGTACTCCTGTGCTTGACGTTTGGCTTCTTCAGCAACTTGGAAGATTTCATTCGCCATGTTTTGATCAACAGGTGTCACGGGTAAGTTTTCTAAATCTTCAAACTCAATGGGTTTAAATTCTTGTAGTTGTGTTCCTGCTTGCTGCTGTTCTTGCAGCATTTTCATGCTATCAACAGATTCTTCCGGCTCATTTATATTTTCAATTTTTTCAATTGCTTCAGGCGTCGATAGCCCTTGCTTTACAGCCTCATCCTTGATTTCAGTAACAATCTCTGCTTTTGTATCTGCAGATGTTGGAACCGTTTCTGCGGGAGTTTGGGCGAAACTATGCTGAGCACACAAGGTCAAAAAGATGCTCATATATAGACTTTTATTGCTATGATGCTGTCGTATGCAGTGAGCTATACTGTGATGAAGCAATGTTTTTTTAAACTTGATTTTTGCAGGCATAGCAAACTCTAACAAATTTCATTATGTAATGGACTTAGTCAACCAGATATAGAGCTAAAGATCTTATATCTATTGGTTTTTCGCCATCTCCAAACTCAAAAAACATATTACATGATTTTTTAGAGATTTTACCAATCACTCACATTTCTTAATAAAACTTAATGTAGCAAGACACTTATGAATAACAACGAACATCTGCTAGGTACACGCCGCTTCCTGCCTATGTTTTTGACCCAATTTTTTGGGGCGCTCAATGACAATGTGTATAAACAGGCTTTATTGTTGGTCATCACCTATGGATTAATCCAACAACAGGCATTACCCATCAGCACGCTAAACAATCTAGCTGCATTATTGTTTATTTTACCCTACTTTATTTTTTCAGCGACAGCGGGACAGATCGCAGATAAGTTTGAACGTTCACAACTTGTCCGTGGCATCAAAATTTTAGAAATTATCATCATGATCATCGGCAGTATTGGCTTTCTGACCGGTCATTTATGGTTATTGTTGCTGGCTTTATTTTTGATGGGGACCCATTCGACATTTTTTGGTCCAATCAAATATGCAATTTTGCCTGAAATTTTAAAGCCCAATGAGCTGATGTCAGGCAATGCGCTCTTCCAATCGGCAACATCCATGGCAATTTTATTCGGGATGATTTTGGGCGGTGCAGTGATTGCTTCATCTCAAGGCAATTTAATGTGGATCAGCCTGACGGTAATGACCATCGCCATTTTAGGTTATATCACCAGTCGTTTTATTCTTAAGCAAAATGTCACAACACCTGATTTAAAAATCGATTGGAACTTTTTTCGTACCAGTTACCAAACGATGAAATATGCCAAAAGTTTGCCGCTGATTTTTACTATTTTATTGGGGAACTCGTGGTATTGGTTTTATGGTGCTACCTACCTCACTCAAATTCCACAAATGACCCAGCAAAACCTACATGCCTCTGAAAATGTCGTTAGCTTGCTATTGACTTTTTTCTCTGTCGGTGTAGGCGTGGGTTCATTACTTTGTCGTAAATTGGGCGGCACTCAAGTCAATATTAAGATGGTTCCCATCGGTGCTGTAGGTTTAACGGTATTTGCACTGTATTTAGCCTTTAGTTTGACCCTCGTCCCTACTCAAACTGGCCCACTTATTACCCTTTCAGAAGTTTTTCATCAAGGTTGGGGCTATTACCATGTCATGATTGCCGTGACTTTATTGGGTATTAGTGGTGGTTTTTACATCGTTCCGCTCTATGCAATGATGCAAGCTTATTCTCCACGCTCACATCGTGCGCGAGTCGTTGCCGCAAACAACATTTTAAATGCGGTATTTATGGTATCTTCTGCTATATTTTCAATTATCATTCTGAGTGTTTTAAAGATTGATATTAAAATACTTTTTTGTATAACCGCAGTGCTCAGTGCAATCTTTTGTATTTGGCTGCTATTACGCATCAAACCTTTGCTTCAAACTACGCAAGTCTCTCTGGAGGATTAATCCATGCGTCAATTTACAGGTGTCGACAAACTTATTCACTCATTTGATCAGGCCTTACGTAGTTTAGTTCCCGGAGCAACGGCTGCACATCGTGAAAATCCATCTGTTGCTGAAAAGACTCAACTTGCAGTCAGTGAAGCACGTCATGTGGCAGGTCTAATGCGGGTCAACCATAGTGGTGAAGTGTGTGCTCAAGCGCTTTATCATGGCCAAGCCCTCACAGCGAAACTACCAAATGTCCGCCGTGAAATGGAACAAGCTGCGATTGAAGAACAAGATCATTTGGCTTGGTGTGAAGACCGCTTAAAAGAATTAGACAGCCATACCAGTCTGCTCAACCCTGTTTGGTACGGCCTTTCTTTTGGGATGGGCGCATTGGCAGGTATTGCCGGTGATAAATACAGCTTAGGTTTTGTCGCTGAAACTGAGCGTCAGGTGAGTCTGCATTTAGAAGACCACATCCGCCAACTTCCTGAACAAGACGAACGTTCACGTAAAATCTTAGTGCAAATGAATGAAGATGAGCTGCATCACCGTGATACAGCACTCAATGCAGGTGGTGTAGACCTTCCTGTTCCAGTTCGTATTGCCATGACTGGTATTTCAAAGCTGATGACCAAAACCAGTTATTACATTTAATGATTTTCTAATGATTATCGCTAAGTTTTATAAATAGTGAAAAAAAAGCCTGCAATGATGCAGGCTTTTTCATAAGTAATGTTTTGACTCTAATACAATAATTCCTTCGCCATCAAAACAGTTTATAGGCCGCCATCGACTTGGTGTAAACCAATCAAAATTCAAACTATAAAGTTGCTCAGTGGACGGATAACCAGCTCCACCTAACTCAAGCAGCCATCCAGCCGGACAAATTTCCTTTTGGTTATTAATCACAACAGTATGATCATGTGCCAATTCCAGCAATAAATGACGATCCAGCTCAAATGCAATAACATCAAATCCAGCTATTTGAATAATCTCTGGAAAACGAGCCGAAGTCAGACCTTGACGAATATCAGTCATCTGTTCCAGAGTATAGTCGGTTTCAAATGATCGGTTAATCCACGTGCCTTCAGGCAGTACAACCTCTCCAAATTTTAAGGGTTCCTGCAACTGTATATAAATTTTCTTTTGATACTGCCACTCTGCATAGTCAGAACGAAGACCTGAAATCACGAACAATCCAAGCGTTACTGCAACAAATAAAGGAAAAAACAATACGCCAGATAAGCCAATTTTAAGTGCCGCATTTACTTTATATGGTCGATTTTTTTGCTTTTTATACCAATTATTCCAACTCAACCAAATCGCAATGACGATAAATAGCACCAAAATCGCAAAGCAAATAATAAGGAAACCTCCCGCACCTGCACCATAACCTAAGCCCATATTGCTCTCACTAAATATCCCTTTAAATCTTTTAATTATGTTTTGACGATTTTATCAGATCAGCCACGTTCACTTTATCAATGTTGATGATGCTTACGCCACCACTTCAACACCGTATAGAGCACACGGAAGAATACGATACATAAAATAACGGCAATAACGATGTAAATATCTTGATGATAAGGCAGCATTTTCGCCCAAAATAGATGTAAATAATGACTGATTTGGAAGCCAATCGTTGCGACCAACATCGCCCAAATAAAACAGGCAACTAGATTAATCAGCACATATTTCCAAACAGGATAAGCACGGACACCTACAACAATAGGTAAAATGGTTCTAAAGCCCCAAGCAAAGCGCATAAATAAAATGGTCAAAATAGGATAACGTTCAATAAACTGGCTCGCACGATCGAATTTTTGTGCAAATTCGGCATTCGACTGGATAAGTTTTTGCCCATAGCGAGCGCCCATTTGATAATAAAACTGATCGCCAATAAAACTGCCTAGCATCGCCACCGCAATCAACATTGGAAAATGAAGTATGTGTTGATGGACGGCATAGGCGCCAATCATCAGCACTGTTTCTCCTTCAAACAATGTGCCAATAAAAATCGCAATATAGCCATAGTGCTGAATCAGATCCGTCCAGTTCATATCATTATTTTGAAGCTAAAAAGATAATGTAATCCTGAGACAGCCTATACGCTAGCGCATACCATGACAGGATTTGAATATTTTTGTTATTGTCTACTTGGGATATTTAGGGACATTTGAAATATACGTCATGAGTTTTGAAAGCATTGCGTTTCATTCACTCAATCCACTAAAACTTTTTGACAACTCACCATAGGAAATTGATGTGCTGGATGTTCAAACATCTTATTTTTCCATATATCGAACATTGGAATTTTAACATCGAGTGCTAAAGGCAGTTTTTTCGGATTAAATTGCATGTGCGCTAAGCTTTCGCCCCACGCGATCAGATCCAGATCCAAAGCGATATTATGAGACGGACGAACACGACCTGAGTCTGCTTCCATTTTTTTCAGTAAGGCGCTGATTTCATCTACAGATAAACTGCTTTTCACCAAACAGGCTGCATTCCAATAATCCGCCCCAATGCCATCACGACAAGGAATCACATAAATTTTGGAAAATTCAGCATGACCCAAAGCCTGAATTTGACGTAAAGCCAGTTGAAAATGCGGTTTTGGATTGAAATTACTCGCCAGAGCTAGGGCGAAAATCGTTTCGGTGGCGTTCAAGACGAATTCCTACAGAATTGGCTTGCGCGATAATGGCAGGCTTCCGGATGGTAATCATAATAGATTCAATGCTGTCATAGGTAGCAAAAAGTGCATCAATCACCAGTTTTGCTGCATGTTCGATCAATTTAGGTTGAGCAGTTTGAATGACTTTGGCTGATATTTCGCAAATTTCAGCATAATTCAAGGTATCTTCAAGCTCATCTGACTGAGCCGCCTGCGCTAAACTGGTTTGAATATTGAGGTCGAGCATCAAAGGCTGAATAATCTGACGCTCCCAATTGAAACAGCCGATGACGGTCTCAACTTTCAAACCTTCAATGATAATTGCGTCCATTCTTACACTCAAATTAAAATCTTAAACATCGATAAAATCCTCCTGTTAAAGAAGGAGGATTTTATTTATATCTTGCGGCTAAATTATTGCTTCAACAATAAATTAGGGTCCATAGTCTGCACCATTTGAATACGCTGGTCTGCATAAATATCAGTATATGGCGCAAGGATGCGCATAAAGCGGTCAAAGTACAACATTTGTTTGAATAATAAAGCGAAGTCACGTGGGAAGCGAATACCATGACGCTCTCCGACTTGTACCATATCCATCATGATGTCATTCAAATCGGCAGGATTTGAGGTTAATAATTCCTGTGGATCAGCCAAAAGCACACCGCTAAATAAACGCTCTAAATCGGCAGCTAAGACTTGTGTGTCAATTTTGACAGCCGTCATGCCCATTTTCAGCATGTTTTCAGCCATCAAGTTGTAGTCAGTTTTTTGTAGGGCATCCATAAACGCAATACATGCTGTCCACACTTCAGGTTTCAACTGGCCCACGATACCAAAATCGATGAAGCCTACTCGACCATCTTCTAGCAGCATCAGGTTGCCTGCATGTAAGTCTGCATGGAAACTATTACATAACATCAAGCTGCCAAACCATGTATTCATCGCTGTCACCAAAACTTGCGATGGATCTTTAGCGACTTTCTTGACCACGTCAAAATCGGTCAATGGCACGCCGTATAAACGTTCCATCGTTAAGACTCGACGCGTTGAATATTGATGATAAACCTTTGGTGCTGTTGCGGCTTTATTTTGAGTTACGTTCAGATAATTCACAAAGTCGTCAAGATTTTGTGCTTCTTCAATAAAGTCCACTTCACGTACCATGCGAACTTTAATTTCTTCAACAATATCTGCAAGTGAGGCAAATTTAACTTTGGGTACAGCTTTTTCAACCAGTTTAGTAGCCCAATGTAAGACATTTAAATCTGTATAGAGAATCGTCTCGACACCCGGTTTTTGCACCTTAATAACAACATTTTCACCACTGACCAATTTAGCGGCATGCACCTGTGCAATCGATGCAGAAGCCAAAGGCTTTTCATCAATTGAAGCAAATATTTCATCTAAATTACGGCCAGCAAATTCTGAAGCCAATACCTGCTGCACATAACTAAACGGCAATGACGGTGTCTGATCTAAACAGCCTTGAAACTCTTCTACATATTCACGTGGAAATAAAGAAGGTGTACTGGCAATAAATTGACCTAATTTAATATAGGTTGAACCTAGCGATTCAAAAGTTTCACGCATTAATTTTGCGTTACTTGGTTTTTCAGTTGCATATTTAAAGCCGGCTTTCGCCGCAACGACTGCGGTCTCACCCATTCGGGCAACCGAGCGAATTCCATCTAACCAGATATTGTTTTTCATAATGTCTTAGAAAAAAATAATTAACATGAGTGTAGCAAAAAAATAAGGGCTTGCTGCTTTATCTTGCCTGACAGATTGGACAATCGGGATCTTTTTCAAAAGCGAGAATTTTTTGCTTCATTGACCGACCATCCCACAACAAAAGCTTTTGTTTCAGTGCTGTCGTCCCTAAACCCAAATAGAGCAAGGCATGATGTGCTTGCAAACTTGCCATAACATTTGGTGTAGTTGCAAGTACACCCGAGTCTGCACAGCGCAAACTTTCATTGGCATGCTGTTCTTTTGGAAATAAACATTCATAACAGGCAGCATCGGCTTCAACCATAAATAACTGCCCTTGAAAGCCAATTGCAGAAGCACTAATCAGCGCCACATTATTTTCTACACAGCTTGCGTTAACCAAATACCGTGTACTGAAATTATCACAACCATCGAGAACCAAATCTTGCTGTGAAATCAATGCCTTTGCGTTGCTTTCATCTAATTTTGTGGTATAGCTTTGCACACGAATATGCGGGTTAATCGCTTGTAAGCGTTTAGCCAAAATTTCCGATTTATAAAAACCTACATCGTGTTCGATATACGCGATTTGTCGTTGCAAATTACTGATTTCAATGCGATCTGCATCGATCAAAGTGATTTGGCCAACGCCTGCACGTGCCAATAATTCGGCTGTAGTACACCCAATTCCACCACACCCTACGATGAGTACATTGGCAAGTTTTAGCTTCTCTTGTGCATCGATGTCCCACCCATCAAGCAATATTTGACGGCTGTATAAATGCATTTCATCATCACTTAATTCAAATTCAGATGTTGATTCATTCGATTTAAACGTAGACAAAGTATTTCCTTATTAAAATTCGTCAAGCATAAAAAATGGGCGAGTTTATATCGCACGCAAAAGATTAAAAACACCGATATCCATCAAATGTTGTTCGAGTACAAACCCGAAACAGTGTAAAAACACCCTGCTATTTGAGCAAGACAATATACAGCTTAAAGTTAAAATAAATGCTCTGTAGACATGGTATTTTTCTTAGTTAGCGTATCTTCAATTACACTATTTAAAATACAGTATCTCAGACACCTTAGTATGTAGAAACATCATAGAGGTATAGCGTATACATGTTTTAAAAATAATAAATAAAAAATAGACTTCTTTCATAATTCATTTTTTGCTCAGCTCTAAATTATAGATTCCCGCAATTAAATTGAATCTTAAGCCCAGTCTTTTTCCTCGATTACGATATCGATCGGCAAGGATTTTGAAAGTTTTTAAACTACCAAATACATGCTCAACCCCAATTCTTCTTTTGTTGATTTCTTGATTATAGATTTTTAGTTCAGGATCCAATTTACAGCGCTTTTTTGCTTTTAATGGCAACAAGCTATTTGGATACACTGCGTAAATCCCTTGATAGCCTTTATCTGCAAGGATAAAGGCACCTGCCGGAATCTGATGTAAGTTTCGTTTGAAGAGTTCGAAATCATGTACAGCAACACGATCAGTGCATAAACTCAGAATTTGCTGAGTTCTATAATGAATGATGGCCTGGACTTTGAAAGTATGTGCCTTCTTTTTGCCACTATAGCTTTTCTTCTGTTTTTTTAGGTCTTTGTATTGGAATTTCTGTGGCATCAACAATCACCACGTTCCAGTCGATGCCTTCGCCCTCAGGCAAATGCTTCGGTAAATTAAATAAATTGGACTTGATCAGGCAGTCCTCTACATGACGGACAATCCTTGAAGCAGTCGGCTCTGACACACCATAACTTGTTGCAACATGAAACAAGGTTCGGTATTCGCGCCAATAACTTAAGCACAGAAGGATTTGATCTTCTATGCTCAATTTAGTTGGTCTACCTTTAGCAGGAACATGCATTTTCAGTTGTTCAACCATTAAATCAAAGGTTGACCATGATATGCCGGTGTATCGCTTAAACTGTGTTTCAGAAAGCTTCTTTGAATCGATATATTTCATCCGCAGATTATGCATGAATATTTAAAATTCTTCGGTACAAATAATCAGCAAGAGACTGTTCGTTTTTTGATTTATGAAAGAGGCTTAATATAGTTATATTTTTAAACATATTTAGTTGCACTAGAGCTGCTTACATTAGGTTCATTTTAATGATTCTTTTCTACCTTAGCCTCAAAAAATAAAACTTAATTCAAGACATTTTAAGCGTTTACGTATGCAAAGAGATTTAATCCGTAGGTATATGTATGAATTCAGTGAGAATTAAATTGCTGACATAATATGTTCGATAAACTTATGAGCTAACACACATTATTCAAATACTTTGTGCTCAGTCATATTTACCCCTTTATCCCCAAAGTGATTACTTAAAAGTGGAGAATAAAATGTCACAAGAATACATTGAACAAGATCAGCGACAAAAATTATGGAAACTCATTAAAGACGTGCGTTTCACCATGATTAGCCATGTCACTGACAAGCAAGAAATTCATTCTCAACCTATGACCATGCTTAATTCTGATAAGATGAATGAGCATGAAAATATCTATTTTCTTATGAAAGAAAACAATGACCTTGTAGAGGCAGTCAATGCAGGTCGTAATCATCTTGGATTAGCATTCGCTAAACCTTCAGACGATATTTATGTATCAGTTAGTGCTCATGGAGAAATCAGTACAGATGCGGCCCTAATCGATAAATTATGGAATCCTTGGGCTGAAAACTGGTTCGATGGCAAGACTGATCCTACTGTTCGCGTTTTGATAGCTAATCCTATTAGTGCAGAATTCTGGAATGTCAAAGACAATAAAGTCACCCATTTATTCAAAGTTTTGAAGGGCAATTTAACGGGTAAAACTCAAGAACTTGATACTGAACATAATACCCTGAACTTAAAATAAAAGATTTTATTGATTTGAATTAATGCTTTAATTTTAGGTTAATTTGGATTGTCCCATAGTTAGTCAAGTGCATATATGATCTGGAATGAATGGTTTCACCAGCTCAAACATCAATTTAAAAAAGGCTGCATCAAGCAGCCTTTTTTGCGTATATAAATTGATTCAACTTACCTTTTGAATTAATTGCGCTTTGGCCACTTCTTGTTGCTTCAACAGATTACGTTGGATTTTTCCACTCGATGTTTTAGGCAACCCATCAACAAATTCAATTTCTTTTGGATAAGCATGCTTGGATAAACGTGATCTTACATAGGCTTGTAGCTTATCCATGAGTTCAGAACTAGCTTCATATTGTGGCTTTAACACCACAAAAGCTTTGACCAATTCTGTACGCTCAGGATCAGGCTTACCGACAACTGCCGACTCTAAAACCTCTTCACATTCCAATAACGTACTTTCCACATCGAAAGGCCCTACACGATAGCCTGACGTTGTAATGACATCGTCAGCACGACCAACAAAATCAATGCCACCTTCTTCATTTAAACGAACTGTATCACCGGTTAAATAATAGTTCCCAACAAAGGCTTTACGGTTATTGCCACCATAGCCCGTGAACCACATGAGTGGTGATTGTGACCAGTCTAATGCCAATGTTCCAATGCCACCACGTTCAATTTCTTGATGGTCTTTATTGAGCACCGCGAAACGATGTCCCGGTATCGCAAAACCGGCTGAACCCACTTTTTTGTAGTGTTCTAAAGCATGATGATTTGCAATCACCATACCGAGTTCCGTTTGTCCATATTGGTCATAAATATTGACGTTTAAGTCGTGATTAAACCATTGAATCACTTCGGGAGTTAGTGGCTCTCCTGCGCTACTCACAACCCGTAAATGTGATTTTATGGATTCATCAAATTTTTCTTTAAACCCAAAGAACATACGAAAAGCCGTTGGTGAACCGGTCAAATTGCTGACTTTATATTTTTTGATGACTTGAAGTGCATGATCAACACTAAAAGCCCGTTCATCCATAATAATGCTGTGCCCTAAACTTAAAGGCCCTGCAATTCCATAGTACAAACCATAAGCCCAGCCCGGATCTGCCAAATTCCAAAATGAATCTTCATCACGCAAATCAACCGCATGTGTCATATACCCTTTAAATGCCAACAACGCTTTGTGCGGCACAGGTACAGACTTGGCTAAACCGGTCGTTCCTGAGGTAAACATCATTAAAAATTCATCATCAAATGAACGCGGTACTGAGTTAAATGTGGTGTCATGCAGTTGCAGCTCTGACCAAAAGTCAGGATCTGTCTGAATTGCTTGATCGGCATGTACGGTTAAAATATGTGGTAAATCAATATGATTGAGTTTTGATCGTTGCTCAGTGTTGGTTACAATCAGCTTTGTTCCCACAGTTTGCACTCGATGTTCAATCGCTTTGGACTCAAATGCAGTAAACAACGGTTGATAAATTGCCCCTATACGCCATGTTGCCAATACGGTGATCAACAACTCTGCTGTGCGAGGTAAAAGACCTGCAATGCAATCACCTGCTTTCAATCCAATGCGCTGATAATAATTTGCCAATTGTGCAGAAGCTAAATCTAATTGCTCAAAAGTCCATTGCTCAGATTCACCATTTTTACCTTCCCAGATCAGCGCAGTTCGATTTTGCCCAACATAGCGCCCACAACATTCATCATAAGCATTGATTGAACTTGGCGTACCGACCAATTGTTCTGTAACCATCTTTTCAAAATTAAAATCACGATATGCTTGTTCTAGTGTCTTCATGACGACAATTCCTATCCTGTTCTCTATGATTCAAAGTGCAAGACTTTGAGGTTTATTCATCTTGTTGTTGTACCGCTGCGTACTAGTGACGATTCCTTTGCCACATCCGCCTTTACTGCTATTCCATACACCGATTGCAATGTCGGTTTTTTCGTTTTGAAACTTATACTTTGTTAAACAATCTATTCTTAGACTGTGTATACCTAGATAACCATGTTTGGATGTCCCCTGCAATTTCCATAACCATCAACGCCATTGCAGGGTTTGAACATCGACCAAAGTCTATTTTTTAATCACCTATCCTTTGGTTACTTCACGTGCTATCACCAGACGTTGAATGTCCGATGCACCTTCATAGATTTGACTGACACGCACATCACGATAAATTCGTTCTACTGGAAAATCAGATACATAACCATAGCCCCCATGGATTTGAATGGCATCTGAACACACCCGTTCAGCCATCGTCGATGCAAAAAGTTTCGCCATTGAGGCTTCTTTTAAGCATGGAAAACCGGCATCTTTTAACGTCGCTGCATGGAAAATTAATTGTCGAGCCGCCTCAATTTGGGTGGCCATATCTGCTAGGCGAAATGCCACGGCCTGATGCTGTACAATCTCCACCCCAAATGCCTTGCGTTCATTGGCATATTCAACGGCTGCATCTAATGCCGCACGGGCCATACCCACAGACTGTGCTGCAATACCAATTCGACCTGACTCTAAGTTCGATAAGGCAATTTTATAGCCTTCACCCTCTTGGCCTAAAAGACTGTCTGCAGGAATACGACAGTCATCTAAAACAATAGTTGCTGTATCGGAACAATGCTGACCCATTTTGTCTTCTAATCGCGATACGATATAACCCGGCACATCCGTTGGTACTAAAAAGCACGAAATCCCTTTTTTACCTGCAGACTTATCCGTTACCGCAAAAACCAAGGCTACTTGGGCATGCTTTCCTGTGGTAATAAATTGCTTGGTGCCATTTAACACCCACTCATCACCATCACGCTCCGCTTTACATTCCAACGCACTCGCATCTGAACCCACTTGTGGTTCTGTTAGGCAAAAACAACCTAACCATTCGCCAGTGGCTAATTTTTTTAAGTATTTTTCTTTTTGTGCTTCTGTACCATAACGCTGTGTAATGCCACATGGCAATGAGTTTTGAACGCTGACAATTGTGGAAATCGCACCATCACCTGCAGCAATTTCTTCTAAGGCAACAACCAAAGACACATAGTCTAAACCTGCACCACCCCATTCATCCGAAACCGTCATGCCTAAAGCACCTAGCTCACCAAGTTTTTTTAGCTCTTGTGCAGGAAATGCTGCCGTTTTGTCACGCTCAGCAGCCGTTGGTTTCAGTTTTTCTTGCGAATAGCTTCGCATCATGTCCTGAACCATTTTTTGTTCATCATTTAAAATCATGGGACTTCCTTTTCTAAATCTTTTATAGCGCGTATAGCTTTAATTTTTGGATAACTGCGGAATTAAAAATTCTTTGGCTGTATAAAGCAAAGTTGGATACACGACGACGCCATTTGCAACTGTCTGAGGCAGGACGCCATTAATCTCAAATGTTTCTGCGACCTATAAATCAATAAATACTTGATGACGAGTTTTACAAATGACAATGTTTTTGGTTACTTTTGCCGAAACAAAAGTAACGAGATGAGCTACTGTCAACGAAGTTATTCTCGATAAGACTCCGTCGTAGAAGCCTGAATAAGCAGTTTTAATAAATAACTATTTAGGCTGCATACGGATCGCGCCATCAAGACGTATCACTTCACCATTGAGATAAGCATTTTCAAAAATATGCGTCACTAATTTTGCAAACTCTTGTGGTTTTGCTAAACGTGGAGGGAAAGGCACCATTTGCCCCAAAGCATCTTGTACATTTTGTGCTAAGCCTTTGAGCATCGGCGTTTCCATAATGCCCGGAGCAATGGTCATCACACGGATTGATTCACGTGCAAGCTCACGTGCAAGAGGTAATGTCATTGCAACCACTGCCCCTTTTGATGCTGCATAAGCCGACTGACCAATTTGACCATCGAAAGCCGCAACCGACGCAGTATTCACTATCACGCCACGCTCTTCTTCACCTGCTTTTAATTCATATTTAGCAATCAGTTGTGCCGCATAGCGCAGCATATTGAATGTGCCTGAAACATTAATATTTAATACTTTTTGGAACATCGCCAAATCATGTAATCCGTCACGACCTAAAACTTTTGCAGAAGGTGCGATACCTGCACAGTTCACTAAGCCATTAAGTTGACCAAATTCCGCTTCAACTTGTGCAAAGAAAGCGCCGACCGCTTGTTCATCAGTGACATCCAATTGAACAAATTTGGCATGATCACCCAGTTGACGTTGCATCGCTTCGCCATGCTCATGATTCATATCCACAATAATCACTTTTGCACCCAGGCCAATCAGATGTGTTGCTGTCGCAGCGCCTAGTCCTGATGCACCACCAGTCACAACAAAAACTTTTCCTTTAATGTCCATATCAATTCCCTATTTACGATGTCTTGTTTTAAATTCGACTTAAGATGCAGAGTAAACAGAGAATTTATTCAGTACAATTTCCAAATGTTGCATCTTTTCTGATGTATTTGGACAATTCTGAACAAGGACCTATCCGCACATATGCCGAAGCATGGACTCGAATACAGCAAAGGGACGATTTCAATCGACTTGGTGCATGAAGCATTATACGATGCGCAAAAAAAGCAATTTGATATTTCTGCTATTTTACAAAAGGCGGGTATTCCCTCTGAGTTACTGCTATCGAGTAAAACCAGAGTTTCTGTTTCTCAATATGCGGCTTTATGGACTCATCTTGCAGATGTGATGGATGATGAATTTTTTGGCATGGATCGGCATGCCATGCGACGTGGTAGTTTTAAACTACTTTCGAAAATGGTCATGCATAACAGCACCTTGGGGGATGCACTTAAGCAAATCCTACAATTTTTAAATCTGGTTTTAGATGACTTGCATAGTGATTTAACCATTGAAGATCACTTTGCTTATATCGTGATCTATGACCAACAAGCGCCTAAACGCATGTTCAGCTATGCAACATATTTGATGCTCATCCACACGCTACTGTGCTGGCTAAGTGGACAACGGATTTTATTAAACCAAATCCAATTTAAATGTGATGCACCGCTTGATGATCACGACTATAAAGTTCGCTTCTGTGAAAATATTCATTACCAAGCCAGTCAAAACTATATTCAGCTAGATGCCAGTTACCTAACCCTGCCAATCAAACAAGATACACGTTCGTGGTATCAATTCCTACAACAAACACCTGAAAACCTCTTGGTACGCTTTAAAAACCCGTATGCACTCAGCAGCCAAATTCGTAAACAACTGTTAGACGTTTCTCCTGCCGAATGGTTAGAGTTTTATGAGTTGGCAGTCAAAATGAATATGTCGGAAGCCACAATGCATCGCCGTCTTAAAAGTGAAGGTGTGAGTTATCAACAACTCAAAAATGATATCCGACGTGATACTGCCATCGATTTTTTAACCCATACCGATAAAAGTTTGCAAGATATCAGTGAAGAACTAAATTTTCATGATCCGAGTGCTTTTCATCGGGCATTTAAAAAATGGACAGGCGTCAGTCCCGGTGCGTATCGACAAAATAATGCGCCTGAATTCAAGGCCTAAAATTTGATATTCGCTATTTATAAATTGAATATTCATCTAATTAATAGAAAATCAATAACTTAAAAATATTCAATAAATAGACTGACCATTCATCCTTGAACGATTGCTACTTTAGTCTAATTAGGTTATTTTTCACTCAATTTAAAGCACTTTGCTTATTTATTTTCCAATTCTCCTGCATCTCCTTGAAAGGCTTTCCTATGCTTAAGATGATTGATGTTCTTGAACAACAACTTGTTCAAAACTTTTCAGATTCTCTTTTCACTCAGATTGACGCAATTGATGAACTGTTTCATGAACAGCTTAAAACTGTCGCAGATATTGATTTGCAAAATTTGATCTCACAATTTTTTAGCACTGAAAATGCAGTTGAAGTTGCTCATGCACTGGATATCCAAGCAGATGACATTGAAGCAATTCAAGCAGGTGCAAATCTAAAAGATGAAAATTTAGTGAATGCAACTGCAAAAATTATTGCTTACTGTCTTGCAGTAGAAACAGCAGCTTTAGAACAAGTTGAAGTTTTCGATAGCTTACAAGACTACCCAATGTAAGCATTGATCGAATATAAAAATAAAGCGCATTCAATGCGCTTTATTTTTGACTATTTATCTAACACTAAATCAATGTTGCCACTGACCTAAGCTGACACGGTCATTACCGCCATAATCTTTTATAGTCCGAACATTTCGATATCCAGCCTGCAAGAACAAATGTCTGACCGATTCACCTTGGTCATAGCCATGTTCGAGCACCACCCAACCATTCACGGTTAAATGTTTTTTAGCTTGAAGAATGATTTGCTCAATATCTGCAAGCCCATGATTGTCCGCAACCAAAGCACGTTCAGGCTCTGTCGCCAAATCTTTCATG
Source organism: Acinetobacter sp. YH01009 (assembly GCF_013420765.1). Lineage (NCBI taxonomy): Bacteria > Pseudomonadati > Pseudomonadota > Gammaproteobacteria > Moraxellales > Moraxellaceae > Acinetobacter > Acinetobacter sp. YH01009. The sequence goes on from NZ_VOYE01000007.1 coordinate 72,342, forward strand.
TGTACATCATCAGCATCGATATACGGCGGATTTGACACAATTACATCAAAGAAAGCACGACCAAAGGGTTTCAACCAAGAACCTAAGACAAACTGCACATGTTCAAGATCATGCTTTTTGGCATTAAACTCAGCAACTTCCAAGGTAGGTTCGTAAATATCCGAAGCTACAATTGACCAATCTGGACGTTCACTGGCTAATGACAAAGCTACAGCGCCAGTTCCTGTTCCTAAATCCACCACACGAGCATCTTCAGGAAGTTCTAAACGCAGTACAGTTTCAACGAGTACTTCCGTATCAGGACGTGGCACCAAAGTGTCTTTAGTCACTTTTAAGTCTAGCGTCCAAAATGGCTGAGAACCTGTGACATAAGCCAAAGGCTCACCTGCTGCAATACGTGCAAGTGATGCGACATATTGTTGTTCTTGCTCAGCTGTTAAATCTTGATCCTTTTTCATGATTAAATCAAACGAATCAATCTTGATGATATGCTCTAACAACCACGCATTTTCCTGACGTTCATAACTTTCAGGTTCACCACGATAGGCCAAAGCCTGTGCAATATTCATTAGCCACCATTCTGCTGTGCTAATAACGCCAACTGATCGGCTTGATATTCACGATGCAAACTATCTAGCAATTCAGTCAAATCACCTTCCATCACAGCATCTAACTTATACAGTGTTAGGTTAATACGATGATCAGTCATACGACCTTGTGGATAGTTATAGGTACGAATACGCTCAGAACGGTCACCAGAACCCACCAAGTCACGACGCATTTCAGACGTCGCGGCATCTGCCGCTGCGCGTTTAGCATTTTCTAAACGAGAAACCAACAGCGCCATCGCTTTGGCTTTGTTTTTATGTTGTGAACGTTCATCCTGACATTCTACAACTGTACCCGTTGGTATATGGGTAATACGCACCGCGGAGTCAGTTTTGTTAATGTGCTGACCACCCGCACCAGATGCACGATAGGTATCGATACGTAATTCTGAAGGATTAATTTCAACACTGGTGTCTACATCAATTTCCGGCAAAATCGCAACAGTACATGCCGAAGTATGAACACGACCTTGTGACTCAGTTGCAGGAACACGCTGTACACGATGCGCACCACTTTCAAATTTTAAGCGACCATATACGCCTTCACCATTGATGAGGCAAATCACTTCTTTATAACCGCCGTGTTCGCCGTCATTTTCAGACAGCACTTCAATACGCCAACCTTGTGATTCAGCATATTTACTGTACATGCGATACAAGTCACCAGAGAAAATGGCAGCTTCGTCACCACCCGTTCCGGCACGGATTTCTAAATAGGCAGAGTTCGCATCATTCGGATCTTTTGGAATCATCAGAATGTTTAAGTCTGCTTCAAGCTGACCAATCAAAGCTTTATTTTCTTTAATTTCTTCAACGGCCATTTCTTTGAAATCTGGATCCGTCATCATCACTTCAGCAGTTTCAATATCTTCTTCTGCTTGACGGTATTTTTTCCAAACTTCAGTGATTTCAGATAAATCACTATGCTCACGAGACAACTGACGGAAACGTTTATTGTCTGAAATGACTTCTACATCTGCGAGTAATGCATTTAATTCTTCGTGACGGTCAGAGAGCTGATCTAATCGTAAACGTAACGATTCTTTCATTTTTCAAAAAATCTCAATACACAGGCTCTACCGCTAAACTTTCACGGATATGCCAAAATTCAAAATAATGGCGCTAGTGTACCGATAATGGGTCTGAAATGACATATTTATTGTTTTTTGGCCTATCTATGAGCCTAAATATCAAAATGTGAACTTCATCACTCCTACCTTTCTCCACAAAGTCGTACAGATTTTCAGCATTCGACCGTTTTTTTCACAATATTAATAAAACTTATACAAACTAGACACTCAAATCACTAAATAAAGTGAAAGCTCTCCATATTTATAGCGAATAGTTTTGTTACATTTACTGCCATCGAAATGATTATGAAAAAGTCCTCGCGTTTATGAAGGACATGGAGTGAACTATGAAACTGAATACTCTTTTAATGACAGCCACTCTAGCAACTGCTTCTATGTTCACTGTGTCTGCAAATGCAGATAGTACAACACGCGTTGCTGCAGCTAGTGCATTAGGTAGTGTTGCAGGTACTGCAATTGGTAAAAACATGGGCGGTAATACCGGCGCTACAATTGGTGCTGCTCTTGGTGGTGCTGGTGGTGCTGCGGTAGCAAGTAATAAACGTAACCGTACAGAATCTGCAATCGGTGGTGCTTTAGGTGGTGGTACAGGTTATACCGTTGGTAAAAGCATGGGCGGTACAAACGGTGGTTACATCGGCTCTGCACTAGGTGCTGCTGGTGGTGCTGCTCTAGGTAATAAAATCTCTAAAGATAAAGCTTACGACAAACACCAAGAACGTAAATACAAAAAACGTTACCGTCGTCGTCACTAATTCAAAATTAGTGAGTCCTTATTGGATCGTGAAAAGAGCACCTTCGGGTGCTTTTTTTATATATCACCTTTCCTCATTGATAAATACAGCTTTATTCATTACACCTGATAAATATGTAGATTTACCATTTCATCAATCATGTAGAAATAAAGTGCAAAATTTACATTGCAGCAACGGAACACGTATTTTATTTCACATCACGCTCCAAATATTCGCTATGTGTTTTCATATATTGATATCAACAGATAAACATCATGCTTCGTAAGGAGTTTAAAAATGAAAATTAATAAAATTTTATTCAGTGCAGCAATTGCCGCTTCAGCGCTTACTATGACTGCAACACATGCAGGTAATAGTACCAATACTGCATTAACATCTGCTTTAGGTGGTGTTGTTGGTGCAGCAATCGGTAACCAAGTTGGCGGTCAAACTGGCGCAATGATTGGTTCAGCAATTGGTGGCGGTGCAGGTGCAGCAGCATCGGCGAACAAACGTGACCGTAATGGTGCCATCATTGGTGGCGCACTTGGTGGCGCAGGTGGTTATACCGTAGGTAAAAACATGGGCGGCACAAACGGTGGTTATATCGGTGCTGCACTTGGTTCAGCCGGTGGTTCTGCACTAGGTAAAAAAGTGTCTGAAGACCGTCGCTATGATGACCGCTACAATGGTCGTTATGATGATCGCTATGACCGTCGTTATAACAACCGTGGCTATCGTACCAATAATTACAGCTACAACGACCGAGGCTACCGTGGAGACAATGGTCGTCACTTAGGTTGGTACAAAAACGGTAAACGTTAATCGAGATATTTCAATGAAAAAAATCAGCACCTTCGGGTGCTTTTTTTGTTTATAAAAAAAAGTTTAGATATACCAAAAGTTGACTTTTTACACAGCCCAACCAATATATCGAATTTATTCGATATACATTAGGCGTTTTATATCGTATTATTTCGATATAAAGATCTCTGAGAGAAAACATGCGTACTCTAGCCGATACAAAATTTTCAATACTTGAACTCGCACCTGTTCGAGATGATAAAACCATCGAATTTTCACTCAAACATGCACTCCAGTTAGCACAGAAAGCAGAACAACTTGGCTATGAGCGTCTATGGTTAGCCGAACACCACAATATGGACGGCATCGCAAGTTCTGCAACTGCGGTTTTACTCGGTTATCTCTTAGCAAATACACAATCTATCAAGCTCGGTTCAGGCGGGATTATGTTGCCTAACCATGCGCCGTTGGTTGTCGCTGAACAATTTGGCACGCTTGAAACGCTATATCACGGCCGCATTGAACTCGGCTTAGGTCGGGCACCAGGTACCGACCAAACCACCATGCGCGCTTTACGCCGTGGCCGTCAGGAAACCGAAGATCAATTTCCACAAGATGTCCTTGAGATATTGCAATACTTTAAAGCACCTGAGCCACAGCAGCGCATCATTGCTACACCGGGACAAAATACACATGTTCCTGTATGGCTTTTAGGTTCAAGCCTGTTCAGTGCACAACTCGCTGCACGTTTAGGTCTACCCTATTCATTTGCTTCACATTTCGCGCCACGCATGCTTGGACAAGCAATTCAGCTCTATCGTGAAAATTTCCAAGCATCCGAATATTTAGATCAACCTTATGTCTCTATGGGCGTACCAACGGTTGTTGCTGAAACAGATGAAGAAGCAGAATATCTGGCAACAAGTGCTTATCAGCGAGTTTTAGGTTTAATGCGTGGTCAAAGTTTAAAACTTAAAGCTCCGGTCGACAGTATGCAAGGCCTATGGTCTGCTGCAGAAAAGATGTCCGTAGATAATTTCTACGCTATGGGACAAGTCGGTTCAAATGCAACCGTTCGAGCAGGTTTAGAAAACCTACTCACCAAATATGACGTTGATGAATTTATTTTCACCTGTGACATTTACGATACCGATAAGCGCATTGAAAACTTCGAACGTTTAATGCAAATCAAAAATGATCTCGCTTAAGACTCTAAACTTAATGATCTAATCCAAGCGTTTAATCCGTCTAAAGGTAGAATTGTGACTACATTTTTTGTGGCTCTTTAGACGGATAGCAGTCAACAGATAATATGGTTTCGGCTAACAACGACTAAACCTGTACTTAAAAACCATCATTGCCTCAACGAAATAATTGCTTTACTCATTTTTATTGCTGTATAAATATTAAACATAAGCAAAACAAAGAGAAAAATAAGCAGATGAGCCAATATATTAATAAACCCACACCCGCATTTATCGCAGCAAGTTGGTGTGCACTGATCTTAGGCGCTGTGGTGTTTTGCATAGGTTTATTCAATGCAAATATGATGTTGAATGAAAAAGGCTTTTATCTCATTTTATTGCTTTATGGATTATTTTCATCGGTTTCACTACAAAAAATCATTCGTGACCGTTTAGAAGGAATGCATGTCACTGCAATCTACTTTGGACTGTGCTGGGCATCCGTCATTATTTGCCTCGTACTTCTTGCCATTGGTCTATGGAATGCTGAACTGGCATTAAGTGAAAAAGGTTTTTACATGATGGCTTTCCTAATGAGTCTGTTTGGTGCAGTTGCTGTACAAAAAAATATTCGTGATATGGACTATTTACGTACACATACCGACCAACCCGAACTTAAACATTCAACCACGAGTCAGCTTGACTATAACTCATCAGATGATGAACCACTTTAAAACTCACAAAATTTATAGATCTCAAAAGCTGTTCATGCAGGTCGCTCATTGTTTTATCGATCTGCTTGAGCGGTTAATGAACTACAACGCATAAAAAAATCAGTTCACTCCTAGAAATGTATAAATGACAAGGGCCAAGCAAATCAATTCTAGACAAATTGCATGACTCATCAGACTGAAAAAACGCTTTACCCCGACTGGCCCATCACAGAATATATTCCTATCTAAGACTCAACTAAAAAAACAAAAGACAAGGAATAAATATGGCCAACAAGCAGGATGCAACCCACCATATTTTTAATAATCATCTAGAGGATTTTGAACACTTTCGTGGAACGATCATCAGTTCAGAACAGATCAAAGATTATGATTTTAAGAATCAAAAAATTGCAATTATTGGGATAGATCAGCATGTGGTCTCTGAACTACCTCATCTATGTCAGGTTGCAGATAACATCATGGTCTATCAAATCAAACCGCAATTTGTCTTACCACGCACCGAACGTCTACTGAATAAATTAATCCAACATCCACTGATTGCAAAAAATCGACGTTTATTTAGCAATCGTATTAAGAGTATTTTGGCGATTCGGTTTTTAGAAGATCAAGTGCCGAACCATTGGTTAAGACATTTACTCAGTCCAAATACCGCAATTCAGAACAAAACCTTCCTAAAATCGGATCATTATTATGCTGCATTACAGCAGCCCAACTGCATCTTAAATACTTGGCCAATTGCGAATATTCAGAATAATTCAATTACGGCTTTAGATGAGCATACGTTTGAGTGTGATGTCATTGTGCGCAGCGAATCTAACCAGCCTAAAGAAAAGTAATTACAATGAAATGATTTTCACATAATATTTACTATAATTTATCCGATTGATCAAAACTCACAACACCAAAAGCCATCTCTGACGGCTTTTGGTAGCTCCCCTACTATATTCGATACTTTCATTCGATAAGGCTAAGGATTCTTAAAAATCCATAAATGAAAATAGCTTTAATCGTGCTACATGCTTTTTCAGCTCTCAGACTTAAATCATGCTTCCGACCTGCACCAGCAGCTACAGCGAGTTTATAGACGTGCAATTTTGAATAGTTATGATCAATTCTTCATGAAAATTTTATTTCAAACTAATAAATTTTCAGTCGCTTAATTTTGTCTTACACAACTCTTTTAATCCCTAACTATAAGTTAGAAAATTTATACCGATGCTCATGTTCAGCCAACATTTACTTATGTTCTAATCTATATTCAATAGGAAAATAACAGCTAAAAATCCAATTTTAATATTACTTCATATCAGCTTTTAAAGCCTGAATGTTATCAATTTGAATATTTTTCACCCACATCAATTAAATAAATGGTGCCATTTCTTTATATTTAGTATCCAAAAGCAACTGTTTGATTATTTTTTATTCTATTTTTTGCCTATTTTTTTAGCAGTTAAATCAGTATTTTTTGAAAAGTTGATTAAATATTAAACTAAATCAGCTAAATCTTGTATTTACACAACTCATATCAAGTGGATTATTCAGGCTTAATTCATAGATAAAAATACAGCAAAACACGGATTCTTTTAAAAGATTCATGCTGTCAATTTGGCGATATTTTATAAATTTTCATCCAAAGAAATTTATCGAATTGGTACACAAATGAATGCAAAAATTGCTTAAAATTTAAGTCTAAATATTGAGGAAAATTTTCATCAATATCTTAAATATTTATCATTCATTAAAAGTATGACAAACTAGAAATTAATACTATTTTTATATAATTTATACGGTAATTTATTATTATCAGAAGAGCCACCAAAGTGGCTCAATTTACACTTAACCAATGCGACGCTTCAGTCCGGTCATTTGTAAAACACGTGTTGAAATTTCTTCAATCGACATTTCAGACACATTTAAGTATTTGATTCCTTCAGAAATATAAATACCTTCAATCGCACGTAGTTCCATTTGGCACTGACTAAAACTTGCATAACGACTATTGGCCTTACGCTCTGAACGAATTGCTACAAGGCGCTCTGCATCAATCATCAAGCCAAACAACTTATGTTTGTGCTCACGTAAAACTGCAGGTAAACGGTTGTCATCCAAATCTTCTTCTGTCAAAGGATAATTAGCTACACGAATACCAAATTGCAAAGAGAGATAGATTGAAGTTGGTGTTTTACCCGAACGTGATACTCCAATTAAAATCAAATCTGCTTTATCATAATGACGAGTACGTGCCCCATCATCGTTATCTAAAGCAAAATGCACCGCATCAATACGTGCTTTATAAGACTCAGAATCTGTAACTGCATGGGTTTGACCGACTAAAGTCGTAGGAGCTGTACCCAACTCGTCCGACAATTTACTAATAAGCCCTTCAAAAACATCAAGATTTATTGCATTTGCAGTATTAATAATGTCACGTACATACGGGTCTACAAGGGTATCAAACACCAAAGGCTTTTGACCGTCTTGCTGCGCTCTAAGATTGATCTCTGCAACCACATTTGTAGCTGCTTCTTCAGAGGTAATATATGGAATAATATGAATGTCAAAATCTACATGAGGGAACTGGGCTAACAGTGAGTGTCCAAGGGTTTCTGCGGTAATCGCGGTACCATCCGAAACAAAGAAAACACTACGCTGAATCTGTTTACCTTCTGACATTAAAATTCTCCTCCAAAATTTGTCTTAGTGCTATATAATCTTTATAGTAAACCATCTTACATGACTGTCACTTAGTAAATTTAGAATGCTAAGTAATTTGTTATAATTTCATGCCAAGATAGTGATTAATACTGCAAAAGTGGAGTAACAACTTTGGAAGCGCGCGTAATTGGTCTAGAAAAATTAGGGAAACACGACGTAGAACTCGTGGGTGGTAAAAACTCATCATTAGGTGAAATGATCAGCCATCTAGCAAATGCTGGTGTATCTGTTCCTGGTGGTTTTGCTACTACAGCTCAAGCATATCGTGAATTCCTCGAGCAAAGTGGCCTAAACGCTAAAATTAACGCTGAACTTGCTGCACTCAATGTTGACGATGTAAATGCACTTGCTGAAACTGGTGCAAAAATCCGTCAATGGATTGTAGACACTCCGCTTACAGCTGAACTTGAAACAGAAATTCGTGAGGCTTTCACAGCTCTTTCAAACGGCAACCCTGATATCGCGGTTGCCGTTCGCTCATCTGCAACAGCAGAAGACTTACCAGATGCTTCATTTGCTGGCCAACAAGAAACTTTCTTGAACATCCGTGGTATCGACAACGTCCTTATTGCGATTAAAGAAGTATTTGCTTCACTTTATAACGACCGCGCAATTTCTTACCGTGTACACCAAAACTTCGCACATGACGTCGTTGCGTTATCTGCTGGTGTTCAACGTATGGTTCGCTCTGAAACAGGTGCAGCTGGTGTAATGTTTACACTTGATACAGAATCTGGTTTCCGTGACGCAGTTTTCATCACAGCATCTTATGGCTTGGGTGAAATGGTTGTACAAGGTGCAGTTAACCCTGACGAATTCTATGTATCTAAACCACTTCTAAATGCAGGAAAACACGCTGTATTACGTCGTAACCTTGGTTCTAAACACCAAAAAATGATTTATGGTGAAGAAGGTGCTGCGGGTAAATCAGTGGTTGTTGTAGACGTTGAAAAAGCAGATCGTCAACAATTCGCTTTAAATGACCACGAACTTCAAGAACTTGCTAAACAAGCATTGATCATTGAAAACCATTACGGTTCAGCAATGGACATCGAATGGGCGAAAGATGGCGATGATGGCCAAATCTATATCGTTCAAGCACGTCCTGAAACTGTGAAGAGCCGTCAAAATGTAGGCACAATGGAACGCTACCTTCTTAAACAAAAAGGTAATGTGATTTGTGAAGGTCGTTCAATCGGTCAACGTATTGGTTCTGGTCGCGTGCGTATCGTGACTTCAATCAAAGAAATGGACAAAGTTCAAGACGGCGACGTACTTGTATCTGACATGACTGACCCAGATTGGGAACCAGTAATGAAACGTGCTGCTGCGATTGTCACTAACCGTGGTGGTCGTACTTGTCACGCTGCGATTATTGCACGTGAACTTGGTGTTCCTGCAATCGTAGGTTGTGGTAATGCAACTGAAGTATTGACTGACGGTCAAGAAGTGACTGTGTCTTGCGCTGAAGGTGACACAGGCTTTATTTACGAAGGTTCTTTGGACTTTGAAATCCAACGCAACTCTATCGAATCTATGCCTAAACTTCCGTTCAAAATCATGATGAACGTAGGTAACCCTGACCGCGCATTTGACTTTGCTCAAATTCCTAACGAAGGTGTTGGTCTTGCTCGTCTTGAGTTCATCATCAACCGTATGATCGGTGTACACCCTAAAGCATTGCTTAACATTGACAGCTTACCACGTGAAACTCGTGCTGCTGTAATGTCACGTACTGCGGGTTATGCATCCCCTATCGAATTCTATGTTGAAAAACTAGTTGAAGGTATTTCTACTCTTGCTGCAGCGTTTGCTGACAAACCAGTGATTGTTCGTATGTCTGACTTTAAGTCAAACGAATACGCAAACTTAATCGGTGGTAAGTTATACGAACCTGAAGAAGAAAACCCAATGCTTGGCTTCCGTGGTGCAAGCCGTTATGTGTCTGACAACTTCCGTGACTGCTTCGAACTTGAATGCCGCGCACTGAAAAAAGCACGTGATGAAATGGGCTTAACTAACATTCAAATCATGATTCCTTTCGTACGTACTGTTGCTGAAGCGAAACGAGTTATTGAATTGTTAGCGCTTAACGGTCTTAAACGTGGTGAAAATGGTCTTAAAGTAATCATGATGTGTGAACTTCCAACTAACGCATTGTTGGCTGAACAGTTCCTTGAACATTTCGACGGTTTCTCTATCGGTTCTAACGACTTAACTCAGTTAACACTCGGTCTAGACCGTGACTCTGGTATCGTTTCTCACCTATTTGATGAACGTGATCCAGCCGTTAAAGCACTTCTATCAATGGCAATCCATGCTTGTCGTAAAGCTGGCAAATACGTAGGTATTTGTGGTCAAGGTCCTTCAGATCACCCTGACCTAGCTAAATGGTTAATGGAACAAGGCATTGAGTCTGTTTCGCTTAACCCAGACTCAGTATTAGACACATGGTTCTTCCTTTCTGAAGAAAAAGCTCAACAAGCTTAATAAACTGTGTTAAAAAAAGACCCACATGTGGGTCTTTTTTTTTATTTATACTTTTACAGACGTTTTTTGAGATTTTAGTTTTATGCAGATTTACTTGGCACGAAATAACCAACAAGCTGGTCCCTACACCTTAGAACAACTTAACCAAATGCTCGCGAGCCAACAAGTGTTACTCACGGACTTGGTTTGGCACCAAGGTATGACCGAATGGAAAGCTTTGGGTGAACTCACTCAAGGTCAGTTGGTTTATATGCCTGCAGGATATACTGCACCAACAGCATTCGAATCAAATCAAACTGCAACTACGCCATCAAATACCTATGCACAGCCTCAAGCGGTACAAGAGCAAACTAGCCTAGCTAGTATTCCTAAACGTGTTTTGGCGAAAATCGTCGATTTACTGCTTTGGATACCAGCAACTTTTATCTTAACGGCATTTTTTAGTCCAAGTGAAAAGACACAATTTGCAAATCTGAATGAACAGTTTATGCAAGCTATGATGACCCCAAATGCTGACCCCAATGTTTTACAAGCACTACAAACACAAATGGTTGAAATGTTTCCCAACCAAGCTTGGATTGCAATGTTTGCGTATCTCTTCATTATGCTTTTCATTCAAGCATATTTGATTGCTAAATCAGGTCAAAGCATTGGTAAAAAAATCACCAAGATTAAAATTGTAGATGCCGAAACCAGTCAACCTGCAAACCTCATGCGTGGCTTCACTTTACGCAGTGTTTTATTTATTTTCCTGAACTTTTTATCAATGCCATTAAGCGTAATCATCGATTCCGTTTTCATTTTCGGCAAGAAGCGTCAAACCTTGCATGACAAATTGGCAAAAACCAAGGTAATAAACCAATAATTTTCACTTTTATTCAGGGATGATTTTTTCATCCCTTTTTTGTGCATTATATTGAAATTAAAATAAAATTTAGATAAAAAAAATACAATCCCGACTAGCAAAATAGGGTTTTAATACAGTCATTTAAAGCATCTTTATGTATAGCTTAGTTTGCCGATATCAGGCATAATGCCCTACAACGTAGCGGTGTCGCATCATTGTGACTGTTTTTTCATGTCTGAAAAAATCACAATCATGCGACACTTTATTCGCTATCCCAAATTTTAAATTTAGGGAATGGGACTCTTCACCGAGGTTGTAAAATGAGACAAACAATTTTAGCTGTATTGTCTTTATCTGCGATCGCTGCACTCTTAACTGGGTGTGGTGGTGATATGGTACTTCTAAACTCAAAAGGTCCAGTTGCTGAAGGTCAGTCAAACCTCATGCTTACTGCGATCTACCTAATGTTGTTGGTAGTTATTCCATCAGCACTTATGGCTCTTTGGTTTGGTTGGAAATATCGCGCGTCAAATAAAGATGCAGACTATGCACCTACTTGGGCACACTCGACTGCAATTGAAGTTGTAGTTTGGGGTATTCCCGTAATTATTATCGCTATTTTAGCTTGGTTAACTTGGTGGGGTTCCCACAAGTATGACCCTTACCGTCCACTCGAGTCAGATAAAGCTCCTTTAACTGTTCAAGTTATTGCTGAACAATTTAAATGGATCTTCATCTACCCTGAACAAGGCATCGCGACTGTAAACGAGATCCGCTTCCCTGAGAAAACTCCTGTAAGCCTTCGTTTAACATCTAACTTCACAATGAACTCATTTTTCATTCCGGCGTTAGGTGGTCAGATTTATGCTATGGCAGGTATGCAAACTCACTTGAACTTATTAGCTGATGAAACTAGTCCTGCTGAAGGCTTCCGTGGTTTCTCTTCTAACTATTCAGGTTATGGCTTCTCACAAATGCGCTTCCGTGCACATGCTGTGACTGATGCTCAGTTTGCTGAATGGGTTTCTGCTGTTAAAGCTGGTAATGGTTCTTCAGTTAATCCTGAAGCGGTTCAAAAAACTGTTTTAGACCAAGCTGAATTTGCAACCTTACGTGACGGCAACCGTTCTAAACACCAGATCGAAGTTTTAGTTGCCAAAGCAACTACTCCTGAAGAGAAGGCTCTAGCTGAAGCAATGAAGCCTTACCCTACTAAGCCACACCCAGTGACTTACTATTCTTCAGTTGAACCTAAATTGTTCGAATCAGTGATTAACAAATACATGAGCAACTACCACGGTGCTGATCATACAGCTACTGTTGGACACGAAGCTGCTGCTTCTGAAGCTCATGCAGGCGTTGAACATGCGACTGTTGCAGGGGAATAAGACATGAGCTTATTAGGTAAGTTAGGACCAGATGCAATTCCACACGACCCAATCGTGTTGGTTACTGTTGCAATGATGATCCTTGGCGGTATCGCAATTGTTGCTGGTATCACCTACTTTAAAAAATGGGGCTACTTGTGGAACGAATGGTTCACATCTGTAGACCATAAAAAAATTGGTATCATGTATATCCTCGTGTCAATTGTCATGCTTGTGCGTGGTTTTGCCGATGCGATTATGATGCGTCTTCAACTGTTCCTTGCAAAAGGTGGCGGTGAAGGTTACTTACACCCAGAACACTATGACCAGATCTTTACTGCCCATGGCGTAATCATGATCTTCTTCGTAGCAATGGGTCTAGTTGTTGGTTTAATGAACGTTGCTGTACCACTTCAAATTGGCGCACGTGACGTAGCATTCCCATTATTAAACTCTCTTAGCTTCTGGTTATTCGCCGGCGCTGCGGGCTTAATGATGGCTTCTCTTGCAATTGGTGAATTCGCTGCAACAGGTTGGATGGCTTACCCTCCACTTTCTGGCATCGAATACTCTCCAGGTGTAGGTGTAGACTACTATATCTGGGCACTTCAGGTTTCTGGTCTAGGTACGCTTCTTACTGGTGTTAACTTCTTCGTTACCATCATCAAAATGCGTGCGCCTGGCATGAAACTTATGGACATGCCTATTTTCACTTGGACTGCATTAGTTACTGTAGTGCTTATCGTTGCAACATTCCCAGTTTTGACTGCGACTATTGCAATGCTTTCACTTGACCGTTACTTCGGCTTCCATTTCTTTACAAATGACATGGGTGGTAGCCCAATGTTGTATGTAAACTTGATTTGGACTTGGGGTCACCCGGAAGTTTACATCTTGGTATTACCAGCTTTTGGTATTTACTCAGAAGTTACTGCTGTGTTCTCACGCAAAGCGTTGTTCGGCTACAAATCTATGGTGTACGCAACTGTAGCAATTGGTGTTCTTTCACTAGTTGTATGGGTTCACCACTTCTTTACAATGGGTGCTGGTGCCAACGTTAACGCGTTCTTCGGTATCATGACCATGATCATTGCGATCCCTACTGGTGTGAAAATCTTCTCTTGGTTATTCACTATGTACAAGGGCCGCATCACCTATACAACTCCAATGCTTTGGACACTTGGCTTCCTTGTGACTTTCGGTATTGGTGGTTTAACAGGCGTATTAATGGCAGTTCCACCAGCGGACTTCTTAGTACACAACTCTTTATTCCTTATCGCTCACTTCCATAACGTAATTATTGGTGGTGTAGTGTTCGCGATGTTCGCGGGTATCATTTTCTACTGGCCAAAAATGTTTGGTTGGAAACTAAATGAAACTTGGGGTAAAGCAGCGTTCTGGTTCTGGTTCTTCGGTTTCTACTTTGCATTCATGCCACTTTATATCCTTGGTTTCATGGGTATGACTCGTCGTTTGAATACATATGACAACCCTGAATGGGATCCGTACTTAGCGATCGCTTTATTTGGTTCTGTATTGGTTGCTATCGGTATCTTCTGTTTTGTTATGCAAATTGTTGTTGGTTTCCTTCAACGCAAAGACAACATGGACGTTACTGGCGATATCTGGGATGGTCGTACTCTTGAGTGGGCTACTTCATCTCCTTCACCATTCTATAACTTTGCTTATCTTCCAAAGATCAATGGTATTGATACTTTCTGGACTGACAAAGAAAATGGTGTTGCATACGCTAAACCAACTACCTATGAAGACATCCACATGCCAACAAACCGTGCGGCTGGTTTCGTAATTGCAATGTTTATTACAGTTATGGGCTTCGCATTAATCTGGCATATTTGGTGGTTAGTAGTTGTTACTTTCATTGCTGCAATCATTAGCTTCATCGTTTCTTCTTTCACTAAGAAAGTGGATTACTATGTTCCTGCTGCAGAAGTTGAACGTATCGAAAACGAACGCTATGCGCTTCTTGAAAAACACTTGAAGAAGGACTAAGACAATGGCTGAAGTACTTCATCACGACAACCACGGACATGACGAGCATCATCATCACGATGATACTGACATCACTGTCTTTGGTTTCTGGACTTACTTGATGAGTGACTTGGTTCTTTTCGGGACACTCTTCATCGCGTTCGCTGTATTAAGTAGCCACGTTCCAGTGGGTACGCCAAGTGCACAAGAGCTGTTTGGTGAATCTTTAGGTTTCGTTTTAACTGAAACTTTCGCCCTTCTTATCTCTTCTGTAACTTTTGGTTTTGCTGTTCTTGCAGCATACAAGAAAAATGTTGGTCAAGTTTTAACTTGGTTAGCAGTTACTTGGGTATTTGGTGCAGCCTTCATTGGCATGGAACTTTATGAGTTCAATCATTTAGTTCATGCTGGTCATGGCCCAAGCACAAGTGCGTTCTTATCTGCGTTCTTTACTTTAGTTGGTACGCACGGTATTCACGTAACTTCTGGTTTGGTATGGATGCTTGTGTTGATGTTCCAAATCAAGAAATATGGTTTGACACTTCCAAACACTCGTCGTCTTGCTTGCCTAAGCTTGTTCTGGCACTTCCTTGACATCGTTTGGATCTGCGTATTCAGCGTTGTTTACTTGATGGGAGTTATCTAATGAGTCACGATCATAACTCTGCTGGTGCAGCTCACGGTAACGTTAAACAATATACAATCGGTTTTATCCTTTCTGTTCTACTTACCGTAATTCCATTCGGTATGGTAATGGCAGGTGGTTTTAGCCGCGGTCTATTGGTTGCCGTAATCGCGATTACTGCGGTTGCTCAGGTTCTTATTCAGTTAGTTTACTTCCTGCATATGAACTCTTCTTCAGAGCAACGCTGGAACGTGATTGCATTTGTTTATACAATCCTCACAATTGCTATCCTTTTAGTAGGTTCTGTGTGGATTATGAACTACCTTCACTTCAACATGATGATCTAAACTGGTCGTCATGCTGAAAAAGTATTTATTCCTGACTAAACCAGGAATTCTCTTTGGTAACTTTGTTACCGCTTTGGGTGGCTACTTTGTAGCTGCCCAAGGTTCTGTAGATTTCCTTCTGTTGCTTCTTACCCTCTTAGGCACCCTCTTTGTGGTCGCTTCTGGATGTGTTGTCAATAACGTTATTGACCAAGACATCGACTCAAAAATGCAACGCACACAAAATCGTGCGATGGTTAAAAAATCAATCTCGATTCCTGTTGCTTTAGTTTTTGCTTTAGTTTTAGGTGTAATTGGTTTTAGCATTTTATGGTTCTGGGTAAATGCTTACGCTTTTCTTTTTGCTGTTATTGGTTTTGTCGTATACGTTGGTTTTTACAGCTTATGGACAAAACGAACAACAATTCATCAAACCATTATCGGCAGTCTTTCTGGCGCAGCACCACCTGTAATCGGGTATACGGCTGTTGCAAACCAGTTTGATTTAGGTGCATTACTGATTTTTATTGGTTATGCATTTTGGCAAATGCCTCATTCTTGGGGAATTGCTGTTTACCGATTTGATGATTACAAAAATGCAGGTATTCCAATTTTACCTGTAGCTCGTTCAATTCACCGTACCAAAGTTGAGTCTTTGGTTTATGTGTTTTTGTTCTGCATTACCATGAACGGCTTATACTTTTATGGTTATGCCAATTGGATTTATATGATTGTCCTGAATGCCTTAAGTCTGTATTGGATTTATTTAACCATTCAAGGATTCAAAGCTGAAGATGATCAAGTTTGGGCAAAACAATATTTCATGTTTTCGGTCAAATTGATCACAGTGATTAGTTTAATTTTTAGTTTTACCTCCACTGCCCCTCTAAAGCCAATTGTATTTTTTTAAAGAAGATAGAGTTTTACTCTATCTTTTTTATTTCTAGGCATCTTCAATCAACTTTCTCCACTTGATATCATTGCACCTACAATTATAAATAACTGTGCCTTATGTCTTCTCAACAAAAAATTCTTCGCTCTGCTCTTTTCACATCATTTATTCCTTTTGGCATTTTCTTTAGTGCACACAGTCATGCAGGTATGGATGTCTATTGTGAACCTTCGACTGAAATTCAGACCACTGCCTATACTGCATGCAATGAATTGCCTGCGCTCACGCCGGCAAATGACAATCAAACCAATATGCTGCTGTTGCTTAGCGATTTAGGCATTGCCAAATTTAATATTCAAGAAGAAAAATCCACTTTATGGACAACTAGCTATAGCAAAGTTCCTTTTGAAGTTTCCAGTCTTTTAGTGAATAGCCACAATAAATTGCCAAATGCACGCAAACCTCTAAAAGCACCAGATTTAAGCTATAACGAGCATTGCAATAGCCTGCAAAATGGTGCGCACGCGTTTATTCAACAAGTCAAAACGGACACTAAGCTTTCAAGCAGTGAAAAAGACATGTTGATCCATGAGCGTGAAAAAATTAATAATTGTGAAAACACATTAGCTTTACTGAGCGTGAATCCAAATTGGTCTGCCGCTGCACGTCAATATGTATCCTATCTAAATGCAACGATCTCTTTTTATAATACTCACTTTTCCACAGCGACTAAGATTTATTCAGTACTAACCAATGTTGATCAAGCGTGGTTAAAAGAAACTTCTCAATATATGCTTATTCGTAGCACCTTAAATGAAGCCTATCAAAGTGGTGTTGGTGAATATGGTGATTTAGTACATGACAAACTCAATCAAAACTTATTAACCACTTTTTTTAATAACATTACTCAGTACTTTAAGCTCTATCCGCAGGGTCAATATGCTGCAAGCGCACGCGGTTTATTAAGACGTGGTTTTTGGCTCAGCGGTAAACACGATTTACTGATCAATGAATATGTTTGGCAAATCAATCATCCAACATCCAGCGTCTATAATTTAGAATTGCCAAATCTACCTTATGAATTAGATCGACATGTTTTTCAAAGTAATAGACTCAATGTCAAAAATTTGAAAGATCCATTTTTTCTTAGCATTTATGACCTTATGCATATGCGCAAAAAAGAAATGGCCGATGATGTGGTCATTTCATGGGCTGAGTTAAACGCACAGAAAAAATATTTTAAAGATTCACCAGAACTGTTTCAGTATTTGCAGGCAAATCACTTATTTAATGTGCAAAACAAAGCACAAGAAGCACTCAAATATCTGCCACAACAAGTACCGAGCAGCATCAACAGTTATCTACAGTTGAGTCAGTTACTACTTAAAGGCCGTATTCTGGAAGCTAGTGGGCGAAATCAGGCCACTCAAAAATATTGGGAAAACCTACTTTCCATCAGCAAAACCGCCGAACAACGTGGATTGGCTGAACTTATGCTCTATCGCTACTATGCTCAACAGCAAAATACTGCACAATTTATTGGTTCTTCAGCCAAAATCAAGCAAGCTTATCTACAGCAACAATATTTAGTCGATGCAGCGAATGAACAAAGTTTAATGTCTGTAGTCAAAAATAACGTGGCCACACAAGATCAAAAAAATGTTGCGCTTTATACCCTACTAAATAAGTCATTGGCTTATCAAAACTTTGATTTATTTAACCAAGCGTACCGTGAATTACCAAGCAACGCGGCTCAATTTAATACTGAACAAAACACTGCGGAGAAGTTTCGCAATCAGCCACCATTTGCAAATTTCTTATGGAAAGGTGCAAGCGTGAGCAATTCGATTAAATGTCCTGACTTGGCAACTTTGACCCAACAATTGCAAGTCAACCCAAAAGACCTGAGCCTTAATTTATGCTTAGGTGAATATGTGCGTAGTTCACAAGCCTATAACATACTAAATCTCAACTACCTGCCTGATCATTCACTGCAAAGTTTCAAGGGTACTTATTTTGCCCGTGGCGATGTATATAAAAACATTATTAAAACAGGGACAAAATCTGAATTAACGGCTTATGCGCTGTACCGTGCCATTCAATGTTATGCGCCAAGTGGCAATAATGAATGCCAAGACAAAGATGTAAATAAGTCGGTTCGAAAACAATGGTTTGATCAAATCAAACGCGACTATCCTGAAACCAGCTGGGCTAAATCTCTAAAATATTATTGGTAATTGATGATGATTTTGCAGGTGATCAAGTGGTCAAGAACATTTCGACTTTTGCTTATCTTGAGTATAGCTCTGTGTACAGCTTGCACACCGGCCCAATCTGGAAATACACAACAAGCTCAAACCGAATTACAGCAATGTGTTGATGCAGCACATTATTCAAGTTTTTGGATTTGGGGCAATATTTCTAGTAGCCCCTACTTACAGCAAGCCTCAGAGCTTTATATTTTACAAGGTGAAATGAATTGGAATAAACCTTTAAAGCAATCCGAGTTTATCCCACAAGGTATTCAAGTCCTCCATAAACCACAGCAGAAAATTTGGATTGTAATCCGTAGCCATCATTTACAATGGTCAAATAACAATATTCAGCAAATTTTGCAGCGGCTTAAACATTGGGAAAATAACGGCAATCAGATCCAAGGCTTACAAATCGATTTTGACGCCAAAACTAAAAACATTCATCAATATGCCTTATTCCTTGAAAATATACGAAAGCAACTACCTCAAAAATATCGTTTAAGCATTACTGGTTTAATGGATTGGACCAATGTTCAAGATCAGCAAACGCTCAGTATATTGCGCCGCAATATTGATGAGATCGCCATTCAAACTTATCGTGGTAGTGCCACGATCGAGAATTACACGAGTTATCTGAATAAAGTCTCAAAATTGAAACTACCCTATAAAATAGGCCTCGTACAACATGGCCGTTGGCACGCACCTCAACATTTAATTAATGATCCTTATTTTAAAGGTTATGTGGTGTTTTTATTACGTACCGCTAATCGGCCTTAAACCATAAATAATTCAAGCATTTTAAATCCATGCCTTGTATTTCAAACCTAAACGCTCTAAAATTCACGCTTCGCAATTATTGCGACACAACTTTGGTTGTGACTCCTTGCTTCAATCAATTAATGATTGGGGCTGCCTAAACCGTAAGGAGCTGACAATGCGTCACTACGAAATCGTACTATTGGTACATCCAGACCAAAGCGATCAAGTTGTGGGTATGGTAGAACGTTACCTAACTCACATCAAAGAAGCTGAAGGTCAAATCCACCGTCTTGAAGACTGGGGTCGTCGTCAATTGGCTTACCCAATCAACAAGATCCACAAAGCTCACTACATTCTTATGAATGTTGAGTGTGGTCAAACTACTCTTGATGAGCTAGAAGAATTGTTCCGTTACAACGATGCAATCATTCGTAGCCTTATCATCCGTCGTGAAAACGCTATCACTGAAGAGTCACTATTGGCTAAGAGTGCTGAAGAAAAACGTGCGCGTAAAGCTCAACGTGAAGAAGCACAACAAGCTCAAGACTCTGCTGAAGCATAAGGAGAACATAACATGGCACGTTTTTACCGTCGTCGCAAGTTCTGCCGCTTTACAGCTGAGAACGTTACGTACATCGACTACAAAGATATCGACACTTTAAAACAGTACATCACTGAAAACGGCAAGATTGTTCCTAGCCGTATTACAGGTACTAAAGCTCGTTACCAACGTCAATTAGCGCTTGCTATCAAACAAGCTCGCTACTTGTCTTTGATCCCTTACACTGACAATCATAAGTGAGGTTGAGCTGTGGATATTATCTTATTACAACGCATTAAAAACCTTGGTAAATTAGGCGATAAAGTTTCAGTTAAAGCTGGTTACGGCCGTAACTTCCTTATCCCTCAAGGTAAAGCAGTTGCTGCTACTGAAGCTAACACTGCTGCATTTGAAGCTCGTCGTGCTGAACTTGAGAAACAAGAAGCTGAAGTATTAGCTGCTGCTCAAGCACGTGCTGACCAATTGAACGAAGTTAACATCGTAATCACTGCTAAAGCTGGTGACGAAGGTAAACTATTCGGTTCTATCGGTACTCGTGACATCGCTGACGCGTTAACTAATGCTGGTCTTGTTGTAGACCGCGCAGAAGTTCGTTTACCAAATGGTGCGCTTCGCAACACTGGTGAATTCAACATCGCAATCCAATTGCATCATGATGTTGTTGCAGAAGTTCTAGTTACTATCGTAGCTGAGTAATTTCTTGCAAAGAAAAGAGCATGCTTACGCATGCTCTTTTTTTATCTGTAAAAAATAGTGCTCCACTTTTTTACATTTTCAACTCTTCATTCAATTCAATGTGTGACGAATTAATCGGAAATACTTGTTCGCATTTCTGTAGAAAACGCCTATCATTTCAGTTTAATGAAGAGTTGAAAAAACTGTAATTAGCACCCATTTCCATCACATTAAATGGTTTCAGCATCAGGGATTTTTATGTCACAGGCGAATGCCAGCAAGCCAAACTCTACGCCAACAGCAAAAACCACAGAACAAAGTTCGTTGAAAGAGTTTCGTACCCCACCCCATAACCTTGCGATTGAACAAGCTGTGCTTGCTGCACTGATGACCGTTGCAGAATCATTTGAGCAAGTGGGTGATGTACTGACTGAAGCTGATTTTTATGCGACCCGTCATAAATATATTTTCCGAGCAATCGATCAACTATCAAAAGATAGCTCACCTTATGATGCGGTCTTAGTCAATGACTGGCTAATTAAACAAAACTTGCTCGATGCTGCTGGTGGCGAAGAATACCTGATGCAACTGATGTCAGATTCACCTTCTAGTTTCTATAACCTTGAAACTTATGCTGCAAAAATTAAAGAGTTTTCAACTTTACGCAGCATGATTAAAGTCAGCTCGGAGATTTTACAAAATGCCTATGACACCAAAGGTCGTACGGTCAGTGAAATTTTAGATCTAGCAGAAACTAATATTTTCTCTATTGCCGAGCAACACAACAACAACGCCAAAGCTCAAGGCCCTAAAGCCATTAACTCTGTCGTTGCTAGTGTATTTGATAAGTTGAATGAACTTTCTCAAACTGAAGGCAGTATCACGGGTTTAACCACTGGATTTGTAGAACTTGATAATAAAACCTCAGGTATGCAAGCAGGCGATTTGATTATTGTGGCGGCCCGTCCATCGATGGGTAAAACTACTTTTGCCATGAACTTGGTTGAAAGTGTGCTGTTTAATAACAACCTGCCCGCTCTAGTTTACTCTATGGAGATGCCCGCGGACTCGATTGCAATGCGTTTGATATCCTCGTTCGGTCGTGTACACCAAGGGCATTTACGTGCAGGTAAAATGGATGCAGATGAATGGTCGAAAGTAACCAGTACCATTGTGCATCTCCAAGAAAAGAATTTGTATATCGATGACTCGTCTGCACTACCTCCAACGGAAGTACGTGCCCGCGCGCGCCGAATTGCCAAAATGCACGGCGGTAAACTTGGCTGCATCATGGTCGATTACTTGCAGCTTATGAAAGTACCCGGTATGGGCGATAACCGTGTTGGCGAGATCTCAGAAATTTCCCGAAGCTTAAAAGCACTGGCTAAAGAAATGCACTGCCCAGTAATTGCACTGTCACAGTTGAACCGATCACTGGAAAACCGTCCTAATAAACGCCCAGTGATGTCCGACTTACGTGAATCAGGTGCAATCGAGCAGGATGCCGATTTGATCATGTTTATTTACCGCGACGAGGTTTATAACAAAGAATCTAAAGAAGCGGGTACTGCAGAAATTATTATTGGTAAACAGCGTAACGGTCCAATTGGTACTGTGCGTCTTGCCTTTGAAGGTCAATACACCAAATTTAGTAACCTCTCCCCTGAGTTTTATGCTCAGTATGATGATGAAGAGTAAAGACTTTTTATCATCCATTAATTCATCGACCCTGTAGGAGTATTTAGGGTGCGCCAAGCTACAGTTTATATTGATCAACAAGCACTTCAATATAATTTAAACCGTGTCAAACAACTTGCCCCAACCGCTAAAATTGTAAGTATGGTGAAAGCCAATGCTTATGGACATGGAGTTAAAGACTGCTTAGCAGCCTTAAAAGACAGTGATGCCTTCGGTGTTGCCTGCCTAGAAGAAGCCTTAGAAATTCGTGAACTGGGTTATGAACAACCCATTACGTTGATTGAAGGCATTTTCTCAGATGATGAAATGCAAATTATCATCGATAAAAAAATTGAATGTGTGGTGCATCATCAGCAACAACTAGATTGGTTACGTGCGCATAAAGAGGCCTATATCGCTCAAGGTCTGAAAGTTTGGGTCAAACTCAACAGCGGTATGAACCGTTTAGGTTTTAAAGTGCCTGAAATTATTGATGTCATTAATGCTTTAAAGGCGGAAGGTTTTACTTGCGTACTGGCGATGCACTTTGCCAATGCAGACGCAGAAAATCATCCTTTAAATGACCAACAACGTGAACAATTCTTACACGTAAAAGAAGCTTGTGCGCCAATCATGGGTTCGTGCTGTAACTCGGCTGCGATTTTCAAATGGCCAGAACTGAATTTTGATTTTGTTCGCCCAGGCATCATGCTATATGGCGCGACACCTTTCTCAGACCGTTCTGTAGAAGCATTAGATCTTAAACCGGTGATGACCTTTACCGCTGAAGTGATTGCTTTAAATACCATTCAAGCTGGTGAATCTGTGGGTTATGGATCGACTTTCGTTGCAGAACAAGAAATGAATCTTGCGATTGTGTCGATTGGTTATGGTGACGGTTATCCACGTGCCTTCCCTAAACAAAACTATGTATCCATCCATGGACAGAAAACGCGTGTGATTGGCCGTGTTGCCATGGATATGATTGCGATTGATATCACCGGTATGCATGCACCGATAGGCACTGAAGTTGAGCTTTGGGGCAAAGATCGTCTGGTTGATGACGTTGCAGAAGCGAACGGAACCATTGGCTATGAATTATTATGCCGTATGAGCGCGCGCCCTGTACGTAAATTAGCTTAATTACGCCAAATCAAAAAGCCCAGATCAAATCTGGGCTTTTTTTTATCTCGCTTTTTTTATTCACTTTTTAAATTGATCGATTTGTTGATCAAATGGTTATTGAAAATAGTCAGCTGTTGGTTTTGCCAATTCAATCAAACCCTGACGCAATGCTTCTGACCAGCCTTTACTGATCATGGTGAAATATGGGTCCTCTTCATAAATGCGCTTACCATTTGGTATTTCTAAACTGTCCTTTTTATAAACCAAAGCATCTAAAGGCATACCTACAGATACATTTGAGCGTATCGTTGAATCAAAAGAAATTAAGCTACAACGCATTGCTTCATCGAGTGGCATATCGTAACGCAAAGTTCGGTCGAGTATCGGCTTGCCATATTTGCTTTCGCCAATTTGAAAATATGGGGTATCAGGTGTTGCACAAATAAAGTTGCCTTGTGGATAGATGTTATATAACTGCATATCCGCACTGCCAATTTGACCGCCTACCAATAAACTACAGTAATAATTACTTTGTTCTAAAGTATCTGATGTGACATCTGAGATGACTTTTTTTAAGGTATGCCCGACCAATTCAGCCACTTCGAACATCGTATTTACACTATATAAATTCGGCTCTTGTTTGACCTCTAGCTGATTTTGTAAATGCCCGATGACCGCTTGTGTAGTAGCTAAATTCCCAGAGGTTTGGATGGTAATAAATCGCTCACCCGCAATACCAAAGGTATAAAGTTTACGAAAAACTGAAATATGGTCAACACCTGCATTTGTCCGTGTATCACTGATAAATACCATGCCATCTTTTAACCGTAATGCACAACAATAGGTCATTTTTATCCCTCAAATGATTAACAACTCAGCACTTGTACAATTGAGCTCATAGACTCAATACCACCTTTATCACGAACGCCTCGAACTGGAGCTACATCCCAGTAGTCCCGCCCAATCGCAACATAAATATGTGATTGTGGTGTAAATAGCTGATTACTGACATCAAAACAATACCATTTATTTTCGATATAGACTTCTACCCAAGCGTGACTGGCAAGGTGGCTACTATTCGGCACAAATAAATACCCAGAAATATAACGTGCAGGAATACCCAAATAGCGACACATTGCGATCATGACATGGCTATGATCCTGACATACCCCTTGCTTATGATGAAAAGCATCAATCGCTGAAGTATGTACCGATGTTTGATTCGA
This sequence comes from Acinetobacter sp. YH01009, assembly GCF_013420765.1. NCBI lineage: Bacteria > Pseudomonadati > Pseudomonadota > Gammaproteobacteria > Moraxellales > Moraxellaceae > Acinetobacter > Acinetobacter sp. YH01009. The sequence continues at coordinate 97,030 of NZ_VOYE01000007.1, forward strand.
TACATAGGGAATATGCGCCAATATCGCTTCAGCCAAACGAATCAGATTGGCACGATTGATACGAGGGACATAGCAATCGGCAAAACTTTTCATGTGAATATCGTACTGCGTACTCGGCGTTGGCTGTAAAAACAATTTCGGGTTTAAATCATCCGCATTTGAATCATTTGAACTCAAATTCATCTCTACGATGCCCTGCGCCATAATGGTCATTTGCAGATAAGGTTCGCGCTGCGTTGTGGTCAACCACACATTACCAAAAGTATCCAATTGCATATCACGCTGCCCCGGCACACTCACATCCCAATTTTGCACCTGTTGGTGTGCATTGGTGGACGGGGTCATTTTGATATATTGAATGCTTCTGTTTACCACATCAGTGTAAACATAATGGGTCTGATGGTTGATCATGAGCCTCATACAGCCACCTCAAACATATTTTGGATATGATCACTGAAATGGTAGAAGTTTTGGCTATTCGGCTGCTGTTTAAGTGCCAACCATGCCTCTTGCACGCTTTCCCATCCAAACTGAACCAAAGCCATGACAATATGTTCAATCTTCGCTAGGGTGTGTTGAATGTCCTGCTGCATGCGTAACTGGCGATCAAGCTGCTCTATGGCTTGTCCTAAACTAAAAAATAAAAATACATCTTCAGATTCGGACTCTAAAACATCTTGGCAATCTGTTACCACGTCACAGATATAACCTGGGTTATCACTCGCATTACGAATTAAACGGCTGAGTTCTGCATAACTTTTTGCTGAAAGTACACCCCTTAAGTCCTGAATATTACTTTGCGCATATTGAAATTGGCTGGAAAATGACGCCGGCTGCTCCGCATTTAAAACTAACTCATTCATTGAGTCGGCATCAAATGCTGGCAAACAAAAAGCATGTGCATAGTTCAATGCCGTATCGACATCTTGAAATGGAAAAATACTGCATAAATATTGAGTGCGTGCTAAATAACGCCCCAACCAAAAAATATGTTCTGCATTACTGTTTAATAAAATCATGTTTTGCTCCTTCACTGAAGTGCTATGAGCGTAAATCGTCTACTACCCATGTATCTTTAATCCCGCCGCCTTGCGAAGAATTCACCACCAATGAACCTGCTTGCATCGCGACACGAGTTAAGCCACCCGGTACAATTTCAGTTCGATATGGTGAACTCAGTACAAATGGGCGTAAATCGATATGGCGTTCCGAAACACCCGCCTCACTTAGGGTTGGGCTGACAGATAAATTTAAAGTCGGCTGTGCAATATATAAATGTGGTGCTGCGGCCACTTTATCTTTAAAGCTATTTAATTCTTGTAAAGAAGCTTGTGGACCGATCAGCATGCCGTAACCACCTGAACCCTGCGCTTCTTTGACCACCAATTTTTCGATATTCGAGAGCACATAATCCAATTCGTTCTGCTCACGACATTGATAGGTCGGCACATTTTTCAGGATCGCTTGTTCGCCTAAATAGAAATGAATCATTTTATCCACATATGGATAAATCGATTTATCATCTGCTACGCCTGTTCCCGGTGCATTTGCAATGACCACATTATGTTGCATATACGCTGACATGAGCCCTGCTACGCCCAAAGTACTGTCAGGTTTGAAACATAATGGATCGAGAAAAGCATCATCCACACGACGATAAATTACATCAACCTGTTGTCGGCCTTTAATGGTTTTCACATAAACCTTATCGTTTTCTACATAAAGGTCACGCGATGTCACTAAGGGTACATCCATCTCCCTTGCCAAAAAAGCATGTTCATAATAAGCACTGTTAAAACGCCCTGGGGTTAAAACCACGATAAACGGGTTATCGACGTAGGCATTTTCTGCAAGAATTTCACGTAAAAGCTGCGGATACTGCTCAATCCCCATGATGTTGCTTTGCTGGCAAAGTTCAGGCATCAGTTTTTGACTGATCTTACGGCTTTCTAGCATATACGACACACCAGACGGTGTTCTAAGATTATCCTCAAGGACGTAAAATTCGCCTGATTGATCTCGGATGATATCAATGCCACTGATTTGGCTATAAATTTTACCTTTTAGCCCATGCATATACATTTGTGGCAAATAGGCTTCATGGGTTAAGACTTGCAGTTCAGGAATAATTCCTGCTTTTAAAATATCTTGTTGATGATAGACATCATGTAAAAACAGATTGAGTGCTTTCACGCGCTGTGCGCAGCCTAGAGATAAATTATTCCATTCCTTTCGTGCAATCACACGCGGAATAAGATCATAAGGTATGGTGCGTTCAATGCCCTCATCTTCGCCATACACTGTAAAAGTAATGCCTTCATAGAGAAAATGTTGTTTTGCAACCTGATTTAGTTGCTTCAATTCATCAAGCGTATGCTGTGATAACCACTGCTCTATCCGTTGGCATGATTCTTTAGCTACCGTTTTGCTGTCGCGCATTTCATTAAAAAAATCCGAATTGAATTGATTAAACAGCGCATATCCTCGAGCAAGTGGTAAAGTTTTTAATGTAGAGACAGAAGTATTAACCAACTTTGCCTCATAACCCTCAATTCCATTTGAAGTTGTATTACGATTTTCTTTCAGCATAGCAACTCCATGTTTTTGTCATGTTTTGTAAATCAGATAAAGCAATATATATGCCATCAATACATATGCTGCTTCTCTTTGATTATTTATGCATCATTTTTGCAAAGTGGAACAGCATGTAACTGCTCAAGTTGTGTCAAATTGCGTTATTAAAATCATCTTAGTTTTTTTAGATGAAGACTTGCTTAACGCAGGAAGATTTCTTATTGTGTCCCACAGCATCATTTTATTCATTTAAGTCCAAGTTCAAGCACTAGATTATGTCTTCACAAGAAAAAGAAACGTCGAACAGCCTCTATCGTCAGTGGCAAATTCTTTCACGACTGTCCACAGGTAAGTGGATGGGTACGCGTGAATTACAAGAAATACTGAACCGTGAAGGCATTGATATCAGCCTACGCACCATTCAGCGTGACTTAAATCAAATTTCTCTACGTTTCCCAATTGAGAGCAGTAAAACAACGCCGCAAGGCTGGCGTTGGCGTTCTGATGCACCGATTCAAAGCCTGCCTCATATGACCAGCTCACAAGCTGTCACCTTTATGATGGTTGAGGAGCATCTAAAGCATTTGCTTCCGCCAAGCTTAATTGAAGAAATGAATCCTTGGTTTGACCTCGCACGTCGAAGTCTGTCGTCGCAAAATAATGTCCGTCAGTGGATTAACCGCGTGCGGATCGTGCCAGCTACTCAGCCATTGATTCCTCCTGTGGTTGAAAAAGCTGCACAGCAATCAATTTATGAAGGCTTACTGCAAGACAAACAACTCGAATGTCTGTATCAAGGTCGTGGACAACAAAGTGAAGAAAAGACCTATATTTTAAATCCACTGGCTTTGGTCCAAAAAGGTGCAATTATCTATTTGGTTTGCACACGTCATGACAAAACAGACATCCAAACCTTTGCTTTACATCGTTTTAAATCTGCTACGGTCTTAAATTCACGTGCATTACACCCTGTCGATTTTGATATCGATGCCTATATTGACTCTGGAGCGCTTGGCTTCCGTGTGGACTTCAATAAGCCGACTGAAATGATTCAGCTCAAATTAACCATGTCGGAATCAGAAGCAGTTTATTTTGAAGAAAGTCAGCTAAGTAAAGATCAAGTGATTCAAAAAACCGAAGATGGCTGGGTTGAAGTTAGCGCAACAGTACCATTTACCTCTCAGTTAACTTGGTGGCTACGTAGTTTTGGTAAAAAGATTCAGAAAATTGAACCTGAAGAAGTCGCTGTCGTTGTACAACAACGCAATGACTAAACTGATCTAAGGTTTTCTGCTACCTTAAATACTAACTAATGTTACGCACATAAAAGTAATTTCGCATTTTAAAAATGATTTTTAAGTCTATTCGACGGAGTCTTACATCTAGGGCTTAAATAAAGGAATTAGCCTTCGGCTGGAGGTACTTTTGTTTCGGCAAAAGTACCCAAAACCATTGTCATCCGCAAAACTCGTTCACTAACGTCTACTTATTCAAAGTATCGCAAAAACATTTTTAAATAAATGTAGTCCTGTCTCAAACACTTGCGGATGACCTTACCGCGTATCATTCTTTTATTTGAGGTGACAACTTCTAACGCATAATGAATATCTAGTACATTATTTATGCTTAGATTTTCCCTTAAAATATCAACACATAAAAAAGTCCCAACGCTGGGACTGGATAATTTCTTAGAATATTTTTGTAATTTTAGTCGTTTAGGTCAAAGGAACTACAGCATAAGTATCTGCTGAATACCTTATGCCGTAGCGCTAATTTCTCATGGCTATAATCAATTACTGACATAGGCAGGCTAGGTCGGCATTATTATAACGAATAGATTTCATAGTCATATTCAGCACCTCGTGTTTAGAAAGTAAAATCACTTTAACCTCCATTTTGTACACTGTGAAATAACAAGAACCGCGCTACTTTTCATAAATTTTCTTAAAGAACATTTCTGCTTTTCTTATCTGATTTGGCTTTAAATGAAAATTTAAAAATTCTTATGTACTATTTTTATAAAGCTACACTGAATCAACAAATTAACGCTTGAGCATTGTACATAAACTCGGCAAATTAATAGAAACTGAGCTCATAAGATTTTTTAAAACATGCCAAGTCCAGCACAAACTATCAGACATAAACTTTTAAATACTTTTTTCTCTCGACATTCCATTTGGTTTGCTTGTATTTTTATCTTCCTACTCATTTCGAGTTTTCATTTAGGTTATTCCCCTCGCTATATTCAATATTTTATTCCACAAACCTTATTGAATAGCATCTGGGTCATTACTGGGCTTTTGAGCTTATTGGGCTTATATGACGTCATACAAAATAAACATTCGATCTTAAAAAATTACCCTATCATGGGGCACTTTCGTTTTCTATTTGAAGAATTTCGACCTGAAATTCGCCAATATTTTATTGAATCTGATCAAGATGCATTGCCCTTTTCTCGTATGCAACGCAGCTTGGTCTATCAACGTGCAAAAAATCAAAATGCAGATAAACCATTTGGTTCAATTGTTGATGTTTACCAAAATGATTATCGCTTTATTAATCACTCTTTGTCACCTTGTATTCCTGCCATTCCTGAAACTTTCCGCATCAATATCGGCAATGAGCAATGTAAGCAACCGTATAGCGCATCGATATTAAACATCTCTGCGATGAGCTTTGGTAGCTTAAGTGCCAATGCCATTCGTGCCTTAAATTTAGGTGCAAAAATGGGTAATTTCTACCATGACACCGGTGAAGGCAGTATTAGTCCGTATCACTTGGAAAATGGTGGCGACATTGTTTGGGAACTCGGTAGTGGTTACTTTGGCTGCCGTACGATTGATGGTCAATTCGACCCTGTACGTTTTGCTGAACAAGCCAAGCACCCTCAAGTCAAAATGATTGAGATCAAATTATCTCAAGGTGCAAAACCAGGCCATGGTGGCATTTTACCTAAAGACAAAATTTCCGAAGAGATTGCTCAAATCCGTGGTGTAAGCCGTGAACATGACTGTATCTCTCCATCTAGCCATCCTGCCTTTAGCACCCCTATTGAAATGATGCAATTTATTCAGCAATTGCGCGAACTGTCAGAAGGTAAACCTGTAGGTTTTAAACTATGTATCGGGCAACCATGGCAATTTATGAGTATCGTAAAAGCCATGTTACATACAGGGATTACACCTGATTTTATCGTAGTGGATGGTTCTGAAGGTGGGACTGGCGCTGCGCCGATTGAATTGATCGATAATATGGGTACGCCACTGCGTGAAGGCCTACTCTTTGTTAATAACACCCTGATTGGTGCAGGCTTACGTTCAAAAATTAAAGTCGGTGCCAGTGGTAAAATTATTAGTGCTTTTGATATTGCCAGTACCATGGCAATTGGCGCAGATTGGGTCAACTCAGCTCGTGGCTTTATGTTTGCAGTTGGGTGTATTCAAGCTCAAAGCTGTCACACCAACCAATGTCCTGTTGGCGTTGCAACGCAGGACAAAGACCGTCAAAAAGCCATTCATGTCCCAACTAAAGCAGAGCGTGTTTTTAATTTCCACAAAAATACCTTGCATGGTTTATCTGAACTTATTGCCTCTGCGGGTTTACAACACCCGTCGGATATCCGTGCACACCATCTAGCACAGCGTATTAACAACCGTGAAATTAAAAACTATGCACAGCTACATTTTTGGTTAAAAGATGGGGAGTTACTCAGCTGTGAAAATAAAGATGAAGAAAACTTCTATTTCCGTATGTGGAATATGGCACATCTAGAAAAGTTCTGATTCCTACCCCATAAAAAAAGAGGCGACTACGCCTCTTTTTTTCGTCTAGATCCATCACACCGATTAAGGTAGGCTGTGCTCAATCGTCAATTAGTAACTGATGTTACGCGCGTAAAAGTAATTACGCATTTTTAAAATAATTTTTAAGCCTATTCGACGGAGTCTTACATCTAGGGCTTAAATAACGGGATTAGCCTTCGGCTGGAGGTACTCTTACGAAACGTTGTTTCTCATTTGGTAAAATGAGAAGCGTGCTTCGCAAGGAAACCATCTTGCGGTGCAATGCACCTCACCAACAAAACTCGTTCAGTAGCGTCAAATTATTCAAAGTATTGCAAAAACATTTTTGATTAGGAGTAGTCCAGTCTCAAATACTTGCGGATGACCTTCCCGCGTATCGTACTTTTATTTGAATCAAATTACGCTCCTGATGTTAGTGCGTAACATCAGTTAGTAATAAGACTTACTATTCGATTGAGCATGCAAGAATGCAGGGATCAAACCTGTTAATGCAGCACGAATATCGGCACGTTCATTAATCAGCTGATGTGAACCTTCTTCAAGCATGAGAAGCGTCTGTAAACGGAATTTACGACGTATAAACTCAATGTTATAACGCCAATCCACCGTCTGATCCTGTGCGCCTTGAGCTAACCACACTGGAATACGACATGCAGGTCGCTCTTCCATTTCCTGCATCCATTTTGACATGGCCAAAATCCAGTCCATCCCCATCATTCGAGGTTGTAGAGGATCTTTTAAACGTACAAAACGCAAAAACTCAGGGTTATGATTATTCCGTCTAAAATGACGTGGCACTTCACGTTTAATACGACGAATAATGCCTAATCCAACCGAGTTATGCCACCATGCCGTTTTTGCAGGGCGAATCAGCGGAGATAATAATAAAACTCGTTCGACATAAGGGTTTTTGCGATGTTCAGCAAAATCTAACAGATGATGCAGCCAAATCGCCCCACCCGTACTCTGCCCAATCCCTAACCACGGTGTCGGTAATTGAGCTGCATGTTTCACATAACGATATACCGCTTCCAAAACTTGTTGGTAATGATCAAAGTTTTGAATACTGGCTGGCGATCCATTACTTAGACCATGCCCCGGTAAATCATAGGTCAAAACACTAAAACCTTGATCTAAGAGCTCACGAATAATCGGCTGATATATTCCACTATGCTCTAAATAACCATGCAATAAAAATACAGTGCCTTTAATGACATCCGTTTCAGTTTTCAGTTTCGGTTGAAATACTTGTACATGTAATTTGAACAAAGGCATTTCTACATAGCCTTGCCAATGTTCACAGTTCAAGGCATCTAAACCATAAAGTCGTCTATAAGACTGTATTTCAACACTAGGCTCAAAAGGTCGATTTAAATTTAGAGGTTCTAATACTTGTGGGGTTAATTCTCGACTTGGAATAGGAAGATCTAATTGTTTAAGGATTGAAGGATTAAGAAATGGGATATCTGACATTATGGGACCTCCCGACAGTCACTTGAGCCAAACCAAACGTCACGTAAGGTGGCTAATAATTCATAATTGGCACGACGACTATGGTCATAATTTTTTTCACTTGGTCGCCATGTGGTTAATGTCGTTGGCATAGGTGCAACAACAGGAATGGTTTCAATACCATTTAATGCAAATAAACGCCGTGTTCGAGGCATATGATATTGGTCGGTGATTAAAATAACCGTCGGTGCGCCGCCTTTTTTCTGTAAAAGTAACGAACTAAAGCGTGAATTTTCGCAAGTATTCATACTCCGGTTTTCAAGCAATTTCGCATCGACATCATATTGCTTTAACCAAGCTTGCATATACGGTGCTTCCACACCACTCAGTACAATCGGTAGCTTATGTGTGCGTTCGACATCGAGTGTTTTTTCCAGTCGAAGTCGTGTGTAGTCATTCACCACGATATCTTTATCATTTTTATCTAAAGTTAAGCCACCACCTAACACCACGATCGCATACGGATCTGCGGTTGGTTTCTTCAGGGTTTTATCTTTCATTTTGGCTAGATCAAGATAGGTTTCATCATCGATCGGTTCCGCTTCTGAAGCAGCTTGTTCAATTTCATGAGTTTTTAAGAACTCTGTATATTGCGTCATGAGTCCTTTATTTTCCGCACTATTGAGTTCGAGCAGCTCTTTCATTTTTTGAGCAGGATTTTCCGCCATTGCTTCAGAGGATGCCGCCTCGGATGCAGAAGGATTCAGCAAAGGAACTTTCGGTATGTCCTTTTGATTATCACTTATTTCTTTTTCATGTTCTTCTTCAATGAGCTGCTGTAAAGCCTTATAACGCGCTTGTATAAGGGTCAAGTCTTGAGGCTCATCGGACTGTATGGTTTGCTCCATGAGTTGTAAATACGCTTGGCGTGCAATCCATAAATCTGAGCCCGGCTCATAGTTATCATCATCACTCAAAGCACCGAGTTTTTGACTTTGCGCTGCGAGCTGATTGACTTCTACAGGAACGAAATAATTTAAACTTTTAACAATTAATTTAGAATAAAACGGCGTATAGATAAAAATCATCAGACAGCCCAAAAGTACAAATAGCACTGCGGCAATTTGTACTAAGCGAACCATCCAATGTGTTTTATGCATAAATCTAAAACCTATGTTTTTATTAATCTGCGTGAGATCGAATCAAGCCATTTGTATCAAATAATACAGGCTCTGGATGTAGTTCAATATTAAATTTTTCAAAAACATCATGTTGTACAGCTTTGTAAGTTGTACGCACATCTTGCAGCGTGGCGTCTTGGTAATTGACCAATACCAAAGCTTGCTTATGAAACATTCCCACTGAACCCACAGATTTCCCTTTCCAACCCGCTTGGTCAATCAACCAGCCCGCTGCCAGTTTTACCGCATTATTCGGTTGTGGGTAATGGGGTAAATTGGGAAATTGCAGCGCAATTTGGTCAAAGGCTTGCTGGCTAATCACAGGATTTTTAAAGAAACTTCCGACATTTGGAAATTCTTTCGGATCTGGGAGTTTGGTTTGACGAATATGAATGACTTGTTGTTGTAGGTTTTCTGCACTTAAGTCTTCACCTACCGCCTGCTTTAAATCACCATAATTTAATTTTAAATCTGCATGTTTTAAAAGTTTAAACGTGACATGCGTAATAATAAAACGCTCTGGCTCATCTTTAAAAATACTATGGCGATATGAAAAATGACAATCGGCAGCGCTAATACTACTTTGCTGTTCTGTTACACGGTCATAGACCTGCACAGATTCAATAAATTCACCCGCTTCAACACCATAAGCTCCAATATTTTGCACAGGTGAAGCACCGACTAAACCAGGTATCAATGCTAAATTTTGTAAACCATAAAACTGGTGTGCCGTCGTCCATAGCACAAAGTCATGCCACACTTGCCCTGCACCCACTTTTAAAGTTTGGGTTGCGGCATCGTCTTGTACATATTCAATCCCTTGAATATCCATGTGCATCACTAAAGCATGAATTTGCTCAGGCAACAGCATATTACTACCCCCTGAAAGCACCAATACATTTAATTGCTCAGCTTTGGCAAAGTCGAGCGCTGCTTGAATTTCTTCTACCGATTGAACACGTACATAATGAGATGCTACAGCATCGAGGCTTAATGTATTAAATGGCTTAAGCTGAACCTGTGTTTGAATTTGCATTCTTAAACCTTAATTTTTTTGCTGTGCTTGTAACTGAGTTTTTAAATAATTGACCCAAGCCTGACTGCTAGATTCGCATTGATCTAATACATGTTCAAACCCTACATCACCACCATAGTACGGATCTGGTACTTCTTGTTGCGGATATTGGTGATCATGTTGACTCATCAAAGATACTTGTGCACGTAGTTGACCGAATTGTTGCTGCGCCTTTTGCATGAGGTTTTGAATATTGTCTAAATTTTCGTAGTCCATGGCCAAAATCAAATCAAATTCAATAAAATCATGAACCGTTAACTGACGTGCGCGTAATGCAGATAAGTTATAGCCTCGTAATTTTGCATGCTGTTGGCTACGAAGATCAGGCGCTTTGCCCGGATGATAATTGCTCGTACCCGCAGAGTCGACGTGAATATTGAGTTGCGCTTCATCACAAAAATGTCTGAGAACCACTTCAGCCGTAGGTGAACGGCAAATATTTCCTAAACAAACACACAACACCTTATATGGCGTGCTGGATGACATAACAACCTCAAGACTACTTTTATTTCAAGCGTCTTATGTTAAGTTATTTACAGGATGAATCCTATATCAACACTCAAGAATAATGTTTATTTGGATATAAAAAATTAGGGATAAGCCAATGAGTCAATTTCAGTTTCAAACCGTCAGCAATATTATTTCAGGCTTAGGCTCTATTTCCCAACTGAGAGAGGTCCTAGGCGACTTTCAAGCCAAACGTGTCATGTTTGTGACCGACCCCGGTATGTTGCAACAACAATTACATTTACCCATTTTGGATATTTTAGAAAGTATCCATCAAGACTATGTAATTTATTCCAGTATTCAAGCTGACCCTGCAGAACATATAGTTTTGGATGCAGTTCAATTTGCCAAGAATGAAAAAGTAGATTTGATTATTGGTTTTGGCGGTGGCAGTTCAATGGATGTGGCTAAAATTATTGCGATTTTGGCTCATCCTAAGCAAACACAGCAGATCAGTGATTTATATGGTGTAGCTAATGCAAAACGACCACGCTTGCCACTCATTTTGATTCCGACAACGGCAGGGACCGGCTCTGAAGTCACACCAATCTCTATCGTCACTACAGGTGAAACCACCAAAACAGGTATCGTCTCCCCTGTACTGTATGCCGATGTCTGTATCCTCGATGCGAACTTTACATTAAATCTTCCCGCACACATTACCGCAGCAACCGGTATCGATGCCATGGTGCATGCCATTGAAGCCTATACGTCAAAAATTAAAAAAAATCCGTATGCGGATATGCTCGCCAAACAAGCTTTGCGTTTATTAAATAAAAACTTAGCACTGGTTTTACAAGATGGACATAACCTCGAAGCGCGTCAGCACATGCTAGTCGGTTCAATGCTTGCAGGTCAGGCCTTTGCTAATGCACCTGTTGCAGCGGTGCATGCACTCGCCTATCCACTCGGTGGACACTTTCATCTATCGCATGGTCATACCAATGCACTGGTTCTAGCCGAGGTGTTAAAGTTTAATGCACCTCAGGCCAAGCAGCATTATGCAGAACTCATGAGTTGGCTAGATCCATACAGTACGGGCTGTACCGATGGTTTATGTGATTTATTTATTGATCATATGCAAAATCATTTAGATCAGAGCGGTTTGGTGCTAAAACTCAGCCAACTGAATGTGCCTGAAAATATGCTCAATCGTTTAGCAGAAGACGCATTATTACAAACACGACTATTACAAAATAATCCGCGAGAACTGCAGTTTGAAGATGCACGCCAGATTTACCAATCAATTTATGCCTAAAGTTCACTCATTTTTGAAATAAAGAAAATACCAACGATGAAACCTGAAACTAAACGCCGCCAAAACTATCGATTTTTATTTCCAATCCAAACGCGTTGGGCAGACAACGATATGTATGGCCACGTCAATAATGTCACCTATTACAGCTATTTTGATACCGCTGCAAATGCGCTCTTGATTCAACATGCCGGTTTTGATTTGCGAAATACCCCGATCATTGGTTTAGTGGTCGATTCAGCCTGCAGCTTTTTACAAGAACTGTCCTATCCTGAAATCATTGAAGTTGGGGTTTCGATTGAAAAAATTGGCAATTCTTCACTGCGTTATGACTTAGCCATTTTTAAACAAGGACAAAATGAGGCTGCTGCCCAAGGACATTTCGTACATGTGTTTGTCGACCGCCAAACACGAAAAAGCACCTCGATACCCGATGATATGCGATATGCTTTAACTCAGTTTTTACTTTAATTTTTATATCCAGCTTAAAACTTATTTGAGCTGGATATTTTGCAACTCACCATCAAAGCTTTTGAGTAAGTCTTTCACAACAGGCTCTGCATGTAATAACTCATTTGCACGTGCAAACGCTTTTTCTTTGCGGACATGCTGTAAAGCATACGGTGTGGTTTCTTCGACATCTTCAAAGCTGATATGGAAACGACATTTTGACCATTGTGCATGAATGGCTTGTTCCAATACATGCTGTAATTGAGTCACTAAAGCTTCGTATCGCTTTGGAATATGGAAAGTCGATTCACCGTCAATCGTACCGCGCATAATGCCATGCTGCGCCAACTCTTGTACCGCAGGTGAAAGTTGACTATTTCGGAACCAATACTCCCACTTTTCGACCGTCCACTCACCTTCAAGGGTTTGAGGCTGTAAAGTCAAAATATCTTGTGGCATCAAGGGAGAAGATGAACCCGTTTGAACAACATCCGAAGAAACGGAACTTTGCGTAACTTGTGGTGATGCTAGATCAAAACCATTGTCGCCTTGAGCACCCGAAACTGATTCATTCACCACATGTTGTGGTTCAATGGCATTTATCAAATGTGGCTGAGCTGTTTCAGGCTCTACACTTTTTGACTCTAAAGCTGTTGGTTCTAAAGGTGCAATATCTTCAAAATTTATAGCGCTCACATCAACTTCTTCAGTTTCAGTACTCGGCGTCGGATCTAAATCAAATAATGTATCTTCTGCCACGGCATCCATAACAAGCGTGTCATTTTGCTGTGTCGATACAGACTCAACCGGTGCAACCTCTTGCGTATCTAGAGTGCCATTTGCTGTAGATGCTGTAGAAGTTTGGCTTATTGCGTCTTCTTCAGGATCATCTAAAAAATCATCAGATGAAGGTTCGTCGGCTGCAGGTGCAGAAACATAGCCATCATCGTCATCATAATGTGAATCATCAAAATCATCGAAAGCTGGCGATGTGTCTACAGCGGGTACAGCTTCAGGCTGCTCAACAGTGGCAACCTGTGCAGCAGACTCAACAACGGTATTGGGTTGCTGCAAAGACTGTGTTTGAGTCGGCTGAACTGTTTCGGCCTGATTTTGAGCAAGCTGTGGCTGTGCGGCTGACTCTTGCTGTACGGCAGAGACCAACATTTCGTTTGGCTGTAATGGTCGGAATGCTAATAGACGCAGCACACACATCTCAAAACCTTGCTCTTGCGTGACTGCCAACTGCAAGTCTGCCCGACCTTTGCATGCGACTTGATAATACAACTGCAAATCTTGAGCTGAAATCAACTGCGACAATTGCATAATTTTTTGATTGATCTCAGCGCTATATTTCAACGCTAAGTCTGGCAAGTATTGTAATAATGCCAGTTCATGTAACGTTGAAATCAACTGATCTAATACCAGCGAAACATCCAACGCTTGTTGACGGAATTGCATGAGTAAAGCACTCACGCGTTCACGCTGATTTTGATGAATGGCTAAAATCAAATCATAAATGATCGTACGGTCAATTAGGCCCAACATGTCTTTAACATCTTGGTGCTGAATTGAACCCTGACCATAGGCAATCGCCTGATCAGTTAGTGACAATGCATCACGCAGTGAACCTTGAGCCGATTCAGCAATTTGCCAAATCGCATCTTGCTCCGCTTGAATTTGTTCTTTTTGTAAGATATCTGTCAAATGCGATGTGATTTCATCCACCGCTAAAGGACGCAAAGTAAATTGCAAGCAACGTGAAATGACAGTAATCGGTAATTTTTGTGGATCTGTGGTTGCAAATAAGAACTTCACATGCTCTGGCGGTTCTTCGAGAGTCTTTAATAACGCATTAAATGAATGCGTAGAGAGCATATGTACTTCATCGATTAGATAAACCTTGAAGCGACCTTGCGTTGGTGCATAAGGAACGTTGTCGAGAAGCTCTCGGGTATCTTCAACTTTAGTCCGTGATGCCGCATCGATTTCAATTAAATCAATAAAACGACCTTCATTTACTGCTTTACACGTTGGGCAGACTTCACACGGCGTTGAAGTTACACCCGTTTCACAGTTCAGACATTTTGCCAAAATACGGGCAATGGTGGTTTTACCCACGCCACGAGTACCTGTAAATAAATACGCATGATGTAACCGACCACGTTCTAAGGCACTAGTAAGTGCGCGTGACACATGGTTTTGCCCCACGAGTTCAATGAAATTTCGTGGACGGTATTTTCGTGCAAGTACTTGATACATGTATGCTCCTTTTTACAGGTGTAAGCATACTGTTTTTTTGTCTAATAGTGAAATAAATGGCAGAGTTTGGACAATAAAAATCCGATCTTGAGCTATCACAATGATCAGGCAAATTTAATATAAATTACGAATGCTTAAACTGCTTTATTTAAAAGGAAATCACTCTGCATTTGATAGCGTTTCGCCGTCTGGTCTTCACGAATTTCTAGCAATTGCTGATCCAAATCTACATACAAAAGATTGCGCGTTTGCACTTTCATGAGTTCTAGCTGCTGCTTTGATTCATCTTTAAAACGAATTACACCTTTTAGCACTTCTACTTCGTTATGACCACTTAGACTTTCACGAGTAAGTGTATAGGTTTGGTCTTCATGTAGCTCAAGAGCCACAGCCATACCGGGACAATCTTCACAACGAGAAAGACAGCCCATACAAGGTGTTGTGCCTTTAAAATTACCGACCCATGCTGCATGCTGTTTTTCAGCAGTAATTGCTTCTATCTCCTTTAATTTCGTTTGAGTTGAATCCTGACAACCCAACATCGCCGATGTTGCTACTAAGGGAATCAAAACAACTTTTTTCATAGGAATATCACAGCAATCTAAAACTGCGAGGGAAAATAGCATATTTTTCACATTTCCCCAATTTCTGTTCTATTCCAAAGTATCTTAAAGCCAGCCCTTACGTCCTTTAAGTGCTTTGTCTGCACAGCGTAGCGTTTCTTGAGTTAAGCCCCATAAGCGATAATCGCCAGTGATTGAACCCGTCGCAAAGTTATGTGTATAAGCAAAACTTAAATCACGCTGCGGATCACACCAGGCCCCAGAACCATTAAAACCTATATGTCCAAAACCTTCACTAGATTTACCTAAAGTTAAAATTCGATGATATCCCAAACGCCAATTCATTGGTAAAGGCATAATACGATCACGTTTTTTATATTGAATTTTACTTAAAGATTCAAAAACTTGTGGTGTGATTAAGGTCTGTCCTTGCCACTGGCCATGATTGGCTAGCATGGCATAGATTTTCGCTAAACTATTGGCACTAAATACGCCTGTTGCCGCAGGAATAATGGCTTGTAAACCCTCATCACTAAAAAATGAAAACTTGCGCATTCCTTTTGGAATCATACCATCTTGAAAGTCTTGCAAATTTTGTCCCGAAAGTTGTAGGAGCTGATCAAAGATTGATGGTTTTCGTGTATCCGTCTTTTTTTTCGTTGTCTGTACTTGAGTATTTTCTTGAACAGAAGCATCTATAGTGCGTTCTTCTTTTTTCTTTTTCGGAATCAAGCGTGCAACCTTACCAAGTTGATGCTCTGGTACGCCAAAAAAAGCATGATCCAATGCTAAAGGCTCAACCAAATAGTGTTGCATCAGTTCAGTAAGCGGTCGACCTGTGGCCTTTTCAAGTAAACCACCTACTTGCCAGCCGAAGGTTAACGGTTGATATGCCGCATCAGTTGTCGGCCCAAAACGTGGTTTAGCTTGTTCAATGACGTTGAGCATATGCGGCCAATCTGCCATTTCGGATGCTGTTTCAATGATATTACGGATATCGTATAAACCACTTTGATGACTCAGTATGTGCCTTAATGTGATATCCGACTTACCATTTTGAGCAAACTCCGGCCAATATGTTGCAACGGGAGTATCGTAATCAAGAAAGCCTTCGCTCACTAAAATATGTGCTAGCGTTGCAAGTACGCCTTTACCCGTGGAATAACAGACCGAGGGGGTATTGGACTTCCAAGCTTCTTCGGCTGATTTTTTACCGGTCCAAATATCCACAACTTTTTGACCTTTAAAATACACCACTAAGGCAGCTCCGCCTAAGTGGGTTCGAGCATCCTGCATCCGGCTAAATTGCACCGCCAAATCCTGAAACGCCTCGTCGACTGTACCTTGATAATTATTCTTTTGTGCAAATAGATATTCTTTGAGCGCCTGCATCATCATTCCTTTGAATATGAATCGCTTGAGATTAAAACAAAAAAGCCTAAACCGATATCGATTTAGGCTTAAGTTTTACAGTGCTTTCACACTTCCCGCGACATGCGGTTTTTTGTTTTTGCTATTTCGAATTGCAAACTCGGTATCTTGTCCAGTTTGAGCCGTTAAAAACTCAACTTGTGATGGGAGATACATCGGCAGTTTAAACCAGACATCTGCTTCATACGCATCTGGCAAAGTTAAGCTCGACAAAGCTTTGGCTTTACTCCACATACCATGTGCAATGGCTTGTTTAAAACCAAACGCTTTAGCGGTTACAGCATGAATATGAATCAAGTTAAAGTCACCAGAAGTCAACGCATAACGGCGACCGGTATTTTCAGAAACATTCCATTCAGCTTGAACTTGCAACTCAGCTGACTTTGTTTCGGTAGATTTTGCCGCAGCTTTGTTCTCTGTTTTTTGACGTGCTAAATACGTGGTTAATGATTCTACAACCACTTCATCGCCCACTTTTGCAGTGGTAATAAAGTCAAATTGCACACCTTTATCATGTGGCTGTAATTCACCAAATTTGCATGACAATGACAGTGTTTCATTCACACCAACTTTGCGATATTGCTTCACTTGGTTACGAATATGTACCAAACCTAAGATCGCAAATGGAAAAGCTTCTGTGGTCATCATATGCATTTGCAAACTTTGAGAAAGCACAGCCAAATAAATCGCTGGGATATAACCATTGTTTTTAAAGCTACACACTTCGTTATAAGCTTTTAAATGTTTTTGATCGACCTTAAATGAATCCACCACATATTCAACTTGCGGCAGCACTTTTTCAGCTTTAGGCTTTTTAAAAATCAAGCCTTGAATCACTTTTGGATAGGCTAAATAAGGTTTTGGAAGTTGACTAAAATGGCGAGTATTCATACTAAACCTTTGGAAGTTTTATCTTTATAAAGTTCCCTTCCTTTTAAAGAAGGATATTTTAAATCCCCCTCATCCCCCTTTGATAAAGGGGGACTTCTCCTCTCTTTTTCAAAGGGAGGTCGGGAGGGATTAATTAAGCCCCTAACAAGCTTTGACCACACACACGTACCACGTTACCGTTCAAGCCAGTCGACGCAGTTGAAGCAAACATCGCAATCGTTTCAGCAACATCCACAGGTAAACCACCTTGACTCATCGAGTTCATACGACGACCTGCTTCACGGATTGCAAATGGAATCGCAGCAGTCATTTGCGTTTCAATGAAGCCCGGAGCAACAGCGTTAATTGTTACGCCATTTTTCAATAATGGAGCAGTAAATTTAACCACACCAATTACACCTGCTTTAGAAGCAGCATAGTTGGTTTGACCTAAGTTACCTGCGATACCTGAAATAGAAGATACGCACACAATACGACCATTTGCATTGAAGCCATCATTTTCAAGAAGGTATTCATTTACACGCTCAATCGCAGACAAGTTAATGTTAATCACCAAGTCCCAAAGCTCAGGCTTCATATTGGCCAAAGTTTTGTCACGGGTAATCCCTGCATTGTGCACGATGATATCCAAACCACCTTGAGCAGCTGCCGCCGCTTTGATTTTTTCACCGGCATCGCTTGCAGTAATATCAATCGCGAGCGTAGAACCGCCAATTTCACCTGCAACACGGTCAAGGTCAGCTTGCTGCTGTGGAACGTCTAAACAAATCACATGCGCGCCATCACGTGACAATACATGTGCAATTGCTTCACCAATACCACGGCTTGCACCTGTTACTACAGCTGTTTTGCCTGCAAGCGGTTTATTCCAGTCAACATCCACAACATCTGCTTTAGATACACGAATCACCTGACCCGATACATAAGCTGAACGTGGTGAAATCACAAAACGTAATGCAGATTCTAAGTTTGCTTCAGCACCTTCATCCACATAAACTAATTGTGCTGCAATCCCTTTCTTAAACTCTTTACCCACTGATTTTACAAAACCTTCTAATGCACGTTGTGCAATGGCTTGTTTCACAGTTTTCGCAGTCTCTGGTGTTGTACCAACAACGACAACGCGACCAGACGCCTGAATTTGACGTGCGATTGGGTTAAAAAAGGCATATAAGGCATGCAATTGTTCTGAGTTTTGAATACCTGAAGCATCAAACACCACAACTTTAAACTTAGACTCTTTATCGCCTTCGTTGAATGCGCTTAAGTTTAGACCTGATTTTGCCGCAGCTTGCTGTAGTTCCGCATTATTGCCTGCATAGCTATTGGCATGAATATTTGCCAAGACTTGTGCAATAGCACCAGATAATGTTGAAGCAGGCGCTGCACCGAATAAAACCGCACCTTTAACTACAGGTGTTGCAGACTCAAAACGCTCTAAAAAAGTCGGTGATGGTAAACCTAAATTTTTGATGACAAATTTACCAATAGGAGATTTTGCAAATGTTTGGTATTGATCAGTCATGTTTATTATCTCTCATACAGATTAATTTTTGATGGATCTGAAGATATCCCTTTAACTTCAAGATGATGTCAGATACTTATATTTCAATAGTTCCATCAGTTTCCATGGAATCATACTTGAGTTAAACCGCAGATGGCTTGACCTGAATGCTTTAGCGAATGTCATTTTAGTCAATTTACCCCTTTGGTGAATATGCTAATGTAGCCGTCAAGAAGATCATCAACATGCTTGGAAAAGCCTTATGAGCAAAACAACTCAAGAAAATCCAGCAGTCGAAAGTCCGACTACGGAAACTGTGTCAAATACATCAAAGAGTACGCCACGTACCGCTAAAAGTACGGGCACAGCAACCAAGTCTACAAGTGATGTCGCTAAAACGAGCCGTCCTCGTCGTGCATCTACACGTACTAAGACACCCGCTTCAAACCCTAAAACAGCTTTAAAATCAACAACTCAAACGTCTGTTCAACAGGATAATACCATGAGTCAAAACACAGTTCGCCGCGTTGCTATTATCGGTGGTAATCGTATTCCTTTCGCTCGTTCTAACGGCGCTTACTTCACTGCATCGAACAGCGATATGTTCACAGCTGCATTAAATGGTCTTGTTGAACGCTTCAACCTTCAAGGTCAACGCCTTGGTGAAGTTGTTGCTGGCGCTGTGTTAAAACATAGTCGTGACTTTAACATGACCCGTGAGTGTGTACTCAATACCGAACTTGCTCCTGAAACACCTGCTTACGATATTCAACAAGCATGTGGTACAGGTTTACAAGCAGCTTTCTTGGTTGCTAATAAAATCGCATTGGGTCAAATCGAAGTGGGTGTTGCTGGTGGTGTAGACACAACCTCTGATGCACCGATCGCTTTTGGTGATGGTTTACGTAAAGCACTACTTGAACTGAACATCGCAAAAACAGGTAAAGATCGCCTTAAAGCATTAACTAAAATTAATGTAAAAGACTTGATGGATGCGCCGAAAAACGGTGAGCCACGTACAGGTCTTTCTATGGGTGATCATCAAGCAATTACGACACTTGAATGGGGTATCTCTCGTGAAGCGCAAGATGAACTTGCTGCATCTTCACATCAAAAAATGGCAGCTGCTTACGAAGAAGGTTTCTTTGATGACCTTATTACGCCATTCCTTGGTTTAGAGCGTGACAACAACTTACGTGCAGACTCATCAGTAGAAAAACTTGCGAAGTTAAAACCAGCGTTTGGTAAAGGCGATGCACGTACGATGACTGCGGGTAACTCGACTCCACTAACTGATGGTGCGTCATGTGTCCTTCTTGCCTCTGAAGAATGGGCAAAAGCAAACGGTCACGAAGTTCTTGCTTATTTAACTTTCCAAGAAACAGCGGCGGTTGACTTTGTCGAGAAAAAAGAAGGCTTATTGATGGCGCCTGCTTATGCAGTGCCTCGTATGCTTGAACGTGCAGGTATTACGCTACAAGATTTCGATTACTATGAAATTCATGAAGCATTTGCATCTCAAGTATTGTCTACACTGAAAGCATGGGAAGATCCTAAATTCTGTAAAGAACGTTTAGGCTTAGATGCACCATTGGGTTCAATTGATCGTTCTAAATTGAACGTGAAAGGTTCATCTCTTGCTGCAGGTCACCCATTTGCTGCAACTGGCGGTCGTATTATCGCAACTGCTGCAAAATTGCTGAACCAAAAAGGTTCAGGTCGCGTTCTTGTTTCGATCTGTGCTGCAGGTGGTCAAGGTGTGACAGCAATTATTGAAAAATAATCCTTTATGCTTTAAAGCAAAAAACCGCTCTTATGAGCGGTTTTTTATTTCAGAGATTTCATAATTTTTAGAAACGATAACCGACACCTAAATAAGTAATGATGGGATCAATATCGATCTTTGTCGTTGCATGAATTAACTGTTCACCGGTCGTTTGGTTAATCACATCGATCTTGGTCTTATTATTTAACTTTGCATAAGACACTGAAGCTGCTGTAAACCAATTTGGGGTGAAGTCATAGGTAAAACCGAGTGTGACAATTGGAGCAATCGCATCATCCGCATCGACATCGACCACCATTTTACCTGATGATTCTTTACCGTCTAATGCAGCACCTGCAAGATTATCCTTAATATTTTGAATCATATGCCCTGCAGCAATTAAGTCAGATTCAATACCTTTATTGAGTTCAATATCATTAAAATACGCATACATAATCCCTGCACCTACATAAGGTCTGAATTTATTCACGCCCGATTTTCCAAATTGATACTGAGCTTGAAATGCTGGCGTCCAAGCACGCGCTGTTGCTGCTTTACCATAAGCATCCAGATTGGTAATTGGTACATCATAATCCAAAGGTAAACCGTCCGGAAACAGCAAACCAGCAAGACCTCCCGGCATTGCATTGCCAGATAAAGGTGCCGTAATCATCCCTTTCCCTTGAATATCCACTTTGGGAGGAATACCGCCAATCATCTGTAAGGATACGTTGTCATTGATATAATAATTGACCATCAAACCTAAAGTATCAACATCCTCTGCTTCTAGACCAGTGCCTCCTGCTGACCAATTTTCCAATCCATATAATGTCGATGTCCCTGCAATATCTGGTTTGATATTGCCTTTGCCATCTGTCATGAGTCCATTAATAAAACTATCTTCTAATAATGTTCCTAAAGTCTCCTTTAAATTTACTGTGTTATCACCGTCTTGAATCGTTGCATTTGGGTCAATTGCTTGTAAAAAACCCTCTTCACTAATGCTTCCAACTTTGGCCTGTGTCCCATTTGCCACAGAAGTATTAATGTTAAAAGGATTCGCCTTTCCTTGCGGCATCACGTGTAACCAACCTGCAGATACAGAAAAGCGCTTAAAGTTACCATCTGCAAATGTAAATTGTGTAAGCCCAAGTAAAACAACAGGAGTGACAATTTTTATCAATTTCATATACTAACTCCTTATTTTGCATATTTTTTTAATTAATTTATAAAAACATTCTTTGTTCTTATATTTAAAAGTTATGTAATTATTCTAACTTTTTATAGTTAGTTTATGTTTTTATATATTATTATTTGTTAAATATTGCACTATTTTGATGCAAAAAAGGCCTGTATTTATCAGTACAGGCCAATGTGATTTTCTTATTGAAATTTAACGATATTGTGGTTGGTAGCCCAAGTGCGCCTCGATCTGGTCATAGCACCATTGGAAAATAAATGTGTAGACTAAAATGCACATGGTCATACTAAAATCGAGCAAAATCGCCTGCCATAAGGTCATATGCATGGCATAAGCCACCATTGGGATGGTTGCAAGCATTAAACCGCCCTCAAATCCAATTGCATGTAAAACACGTACACCAAAGGTTCTTTTTAACTTTCTTTTTGCTTCAAATTTTTCAAAATAATGATTAAAAATCATGTTCCAAATCACAGAAGTGACCGCCATTGCAATACCGAGCGTACCTGTCACCTCCATCGGAACTTTAAAAATAAAACTTAAAGCAATAGCAATGATCACCAATAGGATGATCTCATAGCTTAGCGCATGAATAATCCTTCTCTTGGAAATCGTCATTTTGAAACACTCTATTATTTGTAAAAAACTTATTTTATTTTTATATTATTGATTAATCGAGTCAGATTCTTTCAATATTATTGAAAGGTTGTATTCCTTTATTTTTTCTGTATGCTCATGAATATTAATCAAGAACAACTGATGATTTTTAAAACAGTCATGGAAACAGGATCATTTTCCGCAGCCGCCAGACAACTCGGCAAAGTGCCATCAGCAGTCAGCATGTCCATTGCGAATTTCGAAATTGATCTCAACCTTAAACTGTTTGAGCGCGTTGGTCGTGAGCCTGTGCCCACCGCTCAAGCGCTTAACCTGTATGAAAAAACTGAACAATTATTGATAGAAATCAATCAGTGGAAACAGCATGCGATTGCGCTGAGTCATGGTTTAGAGTCTTCACTGAATATCGTGGTGGTATCAGAACTGCTTCATACGCAGTGGACCGACTATATCTCTTTGCTAGAAACTCATTTTCCATCTTTGCAAATCAATATTTTTTCTGCGCCTCAAGAAGATGCTCAAAAGATGTTATTACAGGGTCAAGCGCAGCTTGCTCTAATGTTTGAACGTGAACAGCTTGAGAGTTATGAACAATTTGTCGAATTGAAGCGTGAAGCATTGGTTCCTGTTGCTGCGACAAAACATGCCCTGTCGAAATTTAAGCAAGTCAGTTTTGAGCAAATTTTGCAAAGTCGGCAAATCGTGGTTGCAAGTCGTGATAAAAGCATCAAACCAGAGTTGTTATTTTCCAAACACAATTGGCGTACAGATAACCACCACTCTGCTTGTTCGATGATTATTCAAGGTCTGGGTTGGGGTGTGCTTCCATTAGAGATGTTTAATGAAAATCCAACACTCAAAGATCAACTCAAAATCTTAAGCTTTCAAGATTTCACACCCAAATTTGAATATTTCGTCGACTTGGTCTGGAACCGTGAAAAACCTCTCGGCTCGGCTGCTCATTTTTTGATTAATCACATCCGAAATTCACGAAAAACTACGATTTAGACCGCCTAATTGGGCGGTTTTTGGTTGGGTTCTAAACAGATTGTGTTATAAAAGTATGTACACCAAGAACATTAAGAACTAGATTTCAAATGACTCAAAATGCGTTAAACCAATTAAAAAGCCTAACAACGATTGTTGCTGACAGCAGTGATTTAGCTGCGATTAATACATTCCGTCCATTGGATGCGACCACAAATCCATCTTTAATTACAGCAGCGGCAAATCAACCTGAAAATAAAGAACTGATTGAAAGTGCTTTTGAACAAGCGCGTAAAGAAGGTTATCAAAACGATGAGCTGGTTGAGCGCACCATCGATATTCTTACGGTCAAATTTGGTGTAGAAATTTTAAAATTGATCGAAGGACGTGTATCTACAGAAGTCGATGCAGCCTTGTCTTATGATACCGATGCCACCATTGCAAAAGCCAAAGAGTTACTGGCTTTATATGCACAGTATGGTATCGATCAAAACCGTATCTTAATTAAAATTGCCTCAACATGGGAAGGCATTCAAGCCGCTAAAGCCCTTGAAGCCGAAGGCATTCACTGTAATCTGACGCTATTGTTTGGCTTACATCAAGCTCAAGCCTGTGCAGATGCTCAAGTCACACTGATTTCACCATTTGTCGGCCGTATTTTAGATTGGTACAAAAAAGCTGAAAATGTGGATAGCTACCCGATTGAGAAAGATCCAGGCGTTTTATCAGTTAAGCAGATTTACCACTACTACAAACAACATGACATCAAAACTGAAATTATGGGTGCTAGCTTCCGTAGTATCGATCAAGTGCTTGGCTTAGCAGGTTGTGATTTATTGACGGTTTCACCGAATTTATTGGCAGAACTGGAAAAAGATCAGCGTACCGTTGAAGTGCAACTATCTAATCATCATGCGCATGCACACTGTCAACACGACGTACAAGTGCTCGACAAGCAAACTTTCAAAGCTGAAGTTGAAAAAGACTTAATGTCTTTCCAACTATTACAAGGCGGTATTGATGGTTTTATTAAAGCCCGTGAGCAATTAAGTAGCTTACTGCGTCAAACTTTTGGCTTAGATGCTGAAATAAAAGCATAAATTAGAAATTTTCAGTTTCATCTAGAACCGAAGTTGTATACTACAGCTTCGGTTTTTATTAGAGTGTCTTCAGTGTTTGGAATCACAGACTTAACGACCTTTATTATTGGTACGATATTAATTGTGATTTTACCCGGGCCAAATTCACTTTATGTCATGTCTGTTGCTTCTCGCTATGGCATTAAGGTCGGCTATTTAAGCGCTTTTGGCGTTTATACTGGCGATTTGATCTTAATCTTACTCACTGCTCTCGGTGCTGCATCCTTACTTCACGCCTTCCCTTGGTTATTCTTATTATTAAAAATTGTCGGTGCGCTGTATTTAAGTTATTTAGGTATCAAACTTTTCAAGGCTGCCTACCAAACATGGAATGCCGTTCAAACGCCAGAACAACTCGACACTAAACAACTGAGTTTGAATGAATTGAAACCGTTTAAGACTGCATTAACCATCAGTATTTTAAACCCGAAAGCCATTCTTTTTTACTTATCGTTCTTTGTACAATTCGTCGATCCTGCATATCCATATCCAGCGATTACATTCACCGCACTCGCGATCGTGCTGCAAATTATCAGTATGAGCTATTTAACGATTTTGATCTTTTCGGGTGCAAAACTGGCCACCTATTTTAGCCATCGTTATAAATTTACGGCATGCTGCGTGACAGCGGTTGGTCTTCTATTTTGTGGATTCGGTCTAAAGCTTGCGACATCTACCATGTAACTGACATGGGCAAAGTAGTACTGTTTTTTCTTAGGAAATTCCATATCCCTTTAAAGTTTTGAATGGATAAAACATCCTCAATGTGGGTTGTCGATTCGTTCTATTAAAGTGCCTTTTGTTAAAGTGTCGTTTGTGAATAAATAAAGTATTTCCATAATATCTCGATGAGCACTTTTACTGTACAGGACTTGAGCGTATCATCCTGAAAAATGTCATCTTAAATCTGCGCCAACAATACTCATAGCTCGATCATTATGCAAAAACTACTCCAAGACTTTTCCATTCCAGCTGCTTTTGCAGGTTTTATTACGTTCTTAGTCGGGATCAGTGTCTCGGCTGTTTTGGTGATCCAATCTGCACAACTGCTCGGTGCCAACACTGCAGAAATAACCTCTTGGTTTTGGGCTCTAGGTTTGGGTATCGGCTTAAGCGGGCTGATTCTGTCTTGGAAATTTAAATATCCCGTTGCGACTTCATGGTCCACTGCAGGACTGGCACTGATTTTAGCGACTGCAAATGGTTACAGCATGAATGCCGCCCTAGGTGCTTTCTTGGTCTGTGGCTTATTGACAGCAATACTTGGATTTTTAGGCATTTTTGAAAAAATATTGCGCTATATCCCGCAATGTCTAACTAGTGCAATGTTGGCGGGTGTACTCCTTAAATTTGGTATTGAGCTATTTGTCAGTTTACAAAATGAATGGGCATTCGTTCTTGGTTTACTCGCGGCTTACGTCCTCAGTAAACGACTGTTACCACGTTATAGCATTGTCATTACGGTGATCATTGGCATCATGCTTTGTCCATTATTACTTGGCTTTCAATTACCGGCGCTTAATTTAGAACTCGTACAGCCGGTTTGGGTCACACCTGAATTTTCGATCTCAGCAATACTGGGTTTGGCGTTACCACTCTTTGTAATCAATATGGCCTCTCAGTATTTACCGGGTTTAGCCATGATTAAAAGTTATGGTTATCAACCCCACGTCAATCAACTGATTGGTTGGACTGGTACAGCCCAAACGCTACTCGCGCCATTTGGATGTTTTAGTGTCAATATTGCTGCGATTAGTGCAGCCATCAGTCTAGATGACCAAGCCCACCCCGATGAGAAAAAGCGCTATATCGCAGGTATGACTTGTGGCTTCTTTTATATTTTGATGGGCCTGTTTGCAGCCACTTTGGTGAGTTTCTTAACTGCTTTTCCATTGGTATTTATTACCGCTTTAGCAGGAATTGCCCTACTAGGCACCATTGGACACAACATCGTCATTGCTTTCCAAGAAGCGAGTGAACGTGACGCTGCTCTACTCACCTTCTTATTTAGTGCATCGGGCGTACAATTTTTTGGTATTGGTTCCGCGTTTTGGGGGTTGGTCTTTGGTTTAGTCGTACATGCTATTTTCAAATATAAGAGAAATTAAGCCCTCAGTTAAATAATTTGCTTCAAATAAAAGAATGATACGCGGTAACGTCATCCGCAAGTGTTTGAGATAGGACTATTTCTAATCAAAAATGTTTTTGCGATACTTTGAATAATTAGACACTAGTGAACAAGTTTTGCGGTGAGGAGCAATGCTCCGCAAGATGGCTTCCTTACGAAGCACGCTTCTCATTTTGCCAAATGAGAAACAACATTTCAAGAGTACCTCCAGCCGAAGGTTAATCCCTTTATTCAATCCCTAGATGTAAGCCTCTGTCGAATAGACTTAAAAATCATTTTAAAAATGCGTAATTACTTTTACGTATGTAAAATCAGTTATTTAATCTATTTCGCTCGATACGTTCTGGCGATCAGTTCTTGTTTTAATAATTGGGTTTCGATTTCGTCTTCCACTTCTGTAAAAGCGGTGAGCCAAATACCATCGGCTGCATAACGAACAATTTTGAGTTCTATATCTGAATCGGTCTGATGATGTCGCTCTAAACGTGAGTTCATCCATTCAATCCAATATTCATTAAAAGTTTTATCGGTCAGCATGGTCATCGAAATCGCGGACCATGACTGTTGCAAACCCATGATTTGTTTTTCTAAGGTAATTTCAATATAGGCTCGGGTAAAACGACCGTATGGCTCAGGGTCTTCGTCAATCAATCGGTCAACAACCTCGTCTAATTGAGCTAAAAGCATGACGATCATGGACTCTAAGAGCTTTTGCTTATTTGAGAAATGATGAAATACACCACCTTTTGTGACCCCAACTAAATCCGCAACGGCTTGAATCGACACCCCGTTGACACCTTTATCTGCAGCAAGACGGATTGCATGCTGCAAAATACTTTGGCGTATCAGTTGAGGTTCTTTCTTGCGCTGATGCGGATTATCCATACTAGTGTCCAGCAGAAGTTGAAAACAGGTTGATCACGACCACACCTGAAACAATCAGGCCTATCCCTAACATGGCTGGGAGGTCTAAACTTTGACGAAAGATAAAGTAGCCAATTAGTGCAGTTAAAACAATACCAACACCCGCCCAAATGGCATAAGCAATACCAAGTGGTATGACTTTAATCACCTGAGACAATAAATAAAATGCTAAACAGAATAAAACTGCGACAGCCAATGAAGGCGCAAGTTTGGTAAACCCTTCTGACTTCACCAAAAATGTCGAACCAATTACTTCTGAGATAATCGCCAATGACAGTAAGCCATAGGCCAATGTTACCGAATTCATTAATCATTCCAAAACAAACATACCAACTGGTAGGTATGCTATTAAGTTAAAGATTATTCTGCAAGCCATTTAAGTCTGTTTTTAATTTTTGACGGTCTGTGTGTGTTGTTGCAAAAATTCTAAAGTCCGATCAAAGGTCTGCTGACTGGCCTTTTTACTCATCATAAATTGATATTCATGTACCAAAAATTCTTTCGAATCTGGATAAAATACCGCTGTCACAGGTACATTATTTGCCTTCAATTTTTCTACATAAGGCTCAGATTGCGTTTTGGTTAAAAAATCTTTATTACCACCACTGATAAATACAGGCGGATAATTTGAATTAATATTTGAGGCCGTTGAAATACGCGTTAAAAACTCGGCATCATCTTTTTTGTCTCCGGTATACGCCTGAACCAAGTTATAGACGCCCCACTCGATCAATCCAATCTCGTCGGGTGCTGTATTTACAAAGCTGTTTAAATCATAAATACCACAATGTAAAATCAGCCCTTTAAGCTGTGAAGGCTTTAATACTGGCTGAATCTTTGACGCTTTCGCAAAATCTGGATTCGTAACCAAGGCGGCATAATGACTGGCCATATTTGCACCTGCAGAATCCCCTGTCAAATACATATTTTGCGAATCAATGCCATATTGTGCTGCATGTAGATTCAAAAACGTCAGTGCTGCATCTATTTGGTTGAGCTGTGTGGGATAAATGGCGTCAGGTGCAAACTGATATTGAACAGAAACCACATTATAGCCTTGGGCTGCGAGCCGTTTAAAATATCCCCCTGCATGTTCTTTTGAGCCAGAGACCCAACCGCCCCCGTGGATCCAAACAATTGTTGGTCTGGGTGCAATAACTGTAATTGTTTCAGGTTGATAGATATCCAAGCTTAAATTTGGATTTTGTAGATATTGAATATTTGACTGCACAATAACATTGTCAGGTGCATGTAGGTTGATAAAGGTCTTTTGGACTTGTGTCGATAAGTTAAATGCACCTGCAATCACTTTGGTACTGCTTTGCGTGTTTTGACAACCAGACAAATGCAACACTGAACACATGCTGAGTACAACCAACCCTACTTTATATGACATATCTAACTATCCAATCGCATCAATTCTGTTATAAATCTTAGATTTAAAACTGTATATAGTTTAGGCTTATTTTTATAAAGTTCAAATTGATCTTTTAGGCTAAAAACCCGAGAAAATTAGTCGATTTTATTTTAATATTTTTGAGCAAAGTCCGAGTTTTCCACTCAGATTTATTTGACGACTTATCGACATTAATTTATGTAATTTTATGAATTTACAATATTTTTTAGATTAATAAATTGAACCATGCACGACAATGTGTTATCAATAATCTATAGGGTTTAAAAGCAAAATTACAGGAGATTGTTCCATGTCATATCAAAACATTTTAGTACCTGTCGATGGTTCAGAAATCTCGTTTTCTGCAGTTAAAAAAGCTGCAATTATTGCCAAGGCGTTTAACAGCCAACTCACTTTAATCAGCCTTGTTGCTGAAGACCCATTTACCGATGCAGACTTCTATTATTCTTCATCAATCATGAAAGAATATTTCGTACAAGCTTATGCAAATGCTGAATCTGCTTTGAAAGAAGCTGTGCAAATTACAACTGAAGTGGGTGTAGAAGCACAAAGTAAAATCATTAAAGGCCAAGTTTCTGCTGAAGGTGTGGTAGAAGCAGCCAATGAAGTCAAAGCCGATTTGATTGTGATGGGTTCACATGGTCGCAAAGGCTTTAAGAAAATGCTGCTCGGCAGCTTCGCACAAGATGTACTCAGTAATACTGAATTACCCGTGTTGGTTGTAAAAGCTTAAGATGACCAAGCCCACATGATGTGGGCTTTTTTGTATTCAGCACACCCTTCACCAAAAAGCTTACCCTTTTGTCTAATTCATACAATATCGTGAATAGAGCAAGATTAGATTGATAACATTTAAAATATTAAGGAAGCAGATATGAGTCAATATCAACAAATTTTAGTCCCTGTGGATGAATCTCCAATTTCATATTCTGCTGTTGAACATGCGCTCAGCTTGGCTAAAAGTCAAAATGCACAAGTGACCATTGTCAGTGTTGTTGCTGTTGATCCATTTGTTGGTGTCGATTTCTATGCTGTTGCACCTGCAATCACTGAATATTTTATGCAAGCTGAAAAAAGTGCTCAGCTGCGTTTAGAAGATATTAAACAAACCTTTGTACGCGATGGTATCGAGGTTAAAACCCGTTTGATTCATGGTGTATCGCCAACTGAAGGGATTTTACAAGTGGCTGATGAAATCTCTGCGGATTTAATCATCATGGGTTCACATGGACGCACAGGTTTGAAAAAAGCCATGCTAGGCAGCGTGGCACAAAATATTTTAACGCAGTGCCCAATTCCTGTTTTGATCATCAAGCAATAAACTAAGATTCAAAAAAAAGCCCTTCATTGAGGGCTTTTCTTCTTTTAGATCAATTAAACACGTTATTTAAATACACAATTCGTTCTGTAGTTTTCTGATTAAAACATTTGGTATATTGCAACTCTTGATTTTGCGTATTCATCGCATCATCCCAGTATTGCGAATGCTTTTGATAAGTCTCTTTTTCACTTTCATTTAATGAATAAACACTTTTTTGTGCAAGCACTTTACAGTCGATATCACGCTTTTCAAACCAGTCTGCTTGATCTTGCTGTAACTGCGCCTTTTGTTCATCACTAAAACGATCCCAAGTCTGATTGAGACGATCCACCACTTTGGCATTATCCTGATCTAGCTCTTTTTTTCGAATATCCATTGCCTTTTGTGCAAGGCTCATTTGTTGAGATTGACTCTCCATCCCTTGCTGATAGGATTCTTCGTTTCGCTTATTTTGAGCACTATATGCCGCATATAGCACCGCATGACGTGTCACTGTTACAACGCTATCAATTACGTCATTTTGACTTGGGACACTTAAACTTAAACCATCTTTGTCCGTTTTAGTGATGCTATAGCTAAAGTTCCCTTTAAGCTGATCATTGTCCATGCTTAAGCCTGACTCACCATCTTCGAGTGAATCATTCAAAGTATAATTACCACGTTCTTCACAGCCTTCATCACATGGTCGTTCAGCAAAGGCGTTTTCAGCACGCTTTTGTAATCCTTTCGGGAAAACCACCAACAATTGACTGCTACATTCCAATGTTTTGGCTTTATTAGGGTCTTCAGTTAAAGTCGTGACATTTTGAATGTTAAATTTTAGATTTTTTACAATCAGATCCATGAGTTGCTGATCGGCTTCATAATCTGACTGACGTATTTCTTTGTTTAATTCTTTGAGATATTCTTTTTTTAAATGATCTTGCAATTGGTCAATATTGGCTTGTGCAGTACAACTCCAATCTTCCAAAGCAGGCGCTTCCGTTTTGGCTTCTGTATCTTTTTTATTTTTAAAATTATCACAGCCGGATATTAATGCCGCAGACAACATGAGGCTCGTGATGACTATTTTTTTCATTGTATAAGTACCATTATGATTTTATTCTTCGGGCGTATTTTACTCAAAATTACA
Source organism: Acinetobacter sp. YH01009 (assembly GCF_013420765.1). Classification (NCBI taxonomy): domain Bacteria; kingdom Pseudomonadati; phylum Pseudomonadota; class Gammaproteobacteria; order Moraxellales; family Moraxellaceae; genus Acinetobacter; species Acinetobacter sp. YH01009. The sequence continues at coordinate 128,610 of NZ_VOYE01000007.1, forward strand.
GCGCTTTGACGAGAAAAATCCCCGCATGTGCAGGGATTTTTTATATATCATCTCATTTAGTACGGTTTTAATTGGCCTTTTCAGTCACGCCTTCATTGGTAACATCTCGTACTTTGCCATTCTCGGTATTTAAAACTTCAAACTCAATACGTCGGTTTTTGAATTGACCTTCTTTGGTGCTGTTTTCTGCTACCGGTTTTTCTTGACCATAACCCACCGCTTGAAGCTGTGCAGGATCAACGCCTTTCGACACCAAATAATCCACCACAGCTTGTGCACGCTCTTGCGATAAAGCTTTATTCGCTTCCGCATTACCCACAGCGTCGGTATGACCTTGTACAGTCAGATGTACTTCTGTAGCGCGCTGCAGCAATGCTGCCGCCTGATCTAAAATCGATTTATTCACGTCAGGAATATCAGATGAACCTGTCGCAAAATTAATAATTTGTAAGTTCAGCGCAGTCGCAACATCTAGCGCACGAACTTGTTCAGGGTTAATGCTCGCTAATGCTTTTTGTGCATCAGTAATACTGTTATCTACTGCTGTTTGTTCGCTCACGCCTTCTTGAACCAATACCGTCATATTTTTTGCTAAAGGCTTAATTTGATTGGCAAGGTTTTGAGCATCCGCAGGATTTTGCGACAAAATCGATAACTGATTTTCTGTCCAGGTTAAAGTGGTATTTGGCACACCTTTAAGTTTTTGCAGAACCGTTGGAATGGTATCTTGATCAATAAATTGCGTATGGTAACTGGCATCAGATGAAGCACCACAACCCGTATTAAAGTTAAAAATCTGTTTGACTTGTTGCTGCAAAATTTCAAGATAATTTGAATCACCAGTTTGAATTTGACAGTTGGTTAACTGCCCATCTGTACCGGTGCTAAATTGCAAATGTGCTGGCTGAGATGCAGCAGGCTGTGCAACCGTTGTTGCAGAGGTGGTTGGTTCTTCTTTATTAGTACAAGACTTAAACCAAAATGCGATCAGACCCAATAATATAAGCAGCGCAATAATTGGCAATAACCAATTCGAGCGTTTTTCTTCAACGATAACAGGTGTTGGTTCAACAACAGGCGCTTGGTGTAATGTACGGCTAGCTGCAGTGTTTACCCCTAAACCTGCGAGTAAAGGCACTGCCCATTGTGGTAGTGCCGCCAAAATGCTATCTGCATGATTATCAAGTAAATGCGTGATTGCGACGGGATCAGATGAACCCGCTTCATTTTCAAGTGCCCCTAAAGTTGGAGCTATAGAGTGGTTTAAGGTTTGCTCTATTTCTGACGTTGGGGCCGTACCGCCACCGAGATGTTGCAAAAATTGATCTTTTAATGTGGGATTTGCCGAAAATATATCACTAATACGAGGGTTTAACTGTTTTTGAAAGGCATCAATAAATTCAGGTTTGGATCGAAAAATATTTAACAGGAATGGAATAAATTGACTAATGGCTGAATTTTTTTCAGTTAAGTGTTGTGTATCACCGTCCAGCACAATCGAGGAGACGTGCTGCTTAATCAGCGCTAATAAGTCTATATTCATATTTGTACTCCATGCAGTTGTCATTATTTTCATGTGTACTTTAGTTTATATGCTTATTTTTTGATCAAATGTAATAATTTGTTCGGACTTGTCAAGATTTTCAACTCTTCTTCTATTTGCAATCTATTCTCTTTAATTATTATAAAAAAAGCCAGCCGAAGCTGACTTTTTTGATGTCTGATTAAAATATTAGAACTCAACTGATTTTAATGCTGGGCTCTAGCTTAAACAGCATAAAAAGCTTGAAGCACTTTACCTTTAACGGTGTGCTGAATTAATGGTGTGTTCTTACCATTTGACACAATCGTGTCTTTATTGATGGTCCATTCAAGCTCTGGATCAACAAGCACCCAACCCGCTTCATCTGCCCAACGTTGTTGCATATTGGCTACTTTAGCAGGTGCGAGTGTGACTTTCTCAACCCATTCCAGTGGGCTTAATAGACCTTCTTGAATCAGTTGAATACCAAAAGGTACAAAGGTATCAAATGCGGTAAAACCGGGCTGTGTTTCAGCAAAAGGCGCCATTTTCGCAGAGCTGCTCAGTGGCTCATGATGCGTACAAATCGCGTCAATTACACCGTCTTTCACTGCTTGGCGGAGCAAGTCTTTATCTTGTTCTGAACGCAGTGGCGGACGCACATGCGCAAGTGAATTAAAGCCATCAATCAACTGATCCGTTAAATGCAATTGGTGCATGGCTACATCGCAAGTCACCGGCAAGCCTTTCGCTTTGGCATGTTTAATCAATTCAACAGATGCACCTGATGACAACAGACCAAAGTGCGCACGCACTTTAGTGGCTTCAATCATCAGTAAATATTTTGCAATGGCTACGGTTTCCGCTAATGCAGGGATCATCGGTAAACCTTGACGAGATGCGACAAAACCTTCATGCACACAGCCATCTTTGGCAATCTGCGGCTCTTCGGCATAGAACACAACGGTCATGTTCAGACCCGCAGCATATTCCAAGGTGCGAATCACTACATCATCGTCCATAAATGGCGCATTGGCATTCGATACCGCAGTACAGCCACCTTTTTTCAAACCTGCCATATTCGCCGGCTGCTTGCCTAACAAACCTTGAGTTTGCGCACCAATCACCTGCAGATAAATGCCGCCGTCCAGCATGGCTTTTTCCACCAGGCCATGAATCAATGCGCCATTGTCCTGCACAATCGGTTTAGAGTCTGGCGGGGTAAACACATGCAAAATACCATTCGCACGCGCAGCCTTACCTTCTGACTTTAAAGTGCCATGCTGCTGCTGACCCGGCTCACGCAAACGCGCGCAAAGGTCAACCATACTTGGCATTAGCCATTTGCCTTGTCCATCAATGGTTTCAGCGGCATTGCTTTCGGCAACCAATCGGCCATTTTCAATATAAACCGTCTGTACGCTGTCAGTTTGATTGATTGGATCTAAGACACGTACATTTTCAACTTTAACAATACTCATGACTATCCCTTAAACCGCAATCGCTTCAATTAAACCTTTTTCTTGCAACTGACCTTGCATTGCCAAAGCCAGTACCGCCATACGCACCGCAATACCATTGGTCACCTGATGTAAAATCACTGACTGAGTGCCATCGGCAATACTCGAGTCAATTTCAACACCACGGTTCATTGGTCCCGGATGCATCACAATGCAGTCAGGTTTTGCCAAAGCCAAGCGCTCTTTATTCAAACCGTACATTTTGTAGAATTCAGCTTGAGATGACAGCGCAGGAGAATCAATACGTTCATTTTGAATACGCAAAGTAATAATCACGTCGCAGTCTTGAATACCGGCTTCCATGTTGTTGAACAGACGAACGCCTTCGCCATAGTCATTAAAACCGTAAGGCAGCAAAGTATTTGGCGCAATGACACGAATATCTTTACAGCCTAATGTTTGCAATGCAGCGACATCTGAGCGGGCAACTCGAGAATGCTTAATATCACCAATAATGGCAATGGAAATGTCTTCAAAATTCTTTTTTGTTTCGCGGCGAATCGTCAACATATCCAACATGGCTTGCGTAGGATGCGCATGACGGCCATCGCCAGCATTGATGATTGCCACATGCGGACATACATCTTTCGCAATAAAGTGTGGCGCACCTGACGATGAATGACGAACCACAAAAATGTCGGTCGCCATCGCTTCTAAATTCCACAAGGTATCACGCAGTGTCTCGCCTTTTGATGTACTTGAACGTGCAATATCAATGTTCAATACGTTTGCAGACAGACGTTTTGCTGCCGCTTCAAAAGTGGTACGGGTACGTGTTGAATTTTCAAAAAAAAGGTTCATTACCGTACGACCTTCTAAAAGGTTGTTGGTAATCAGCTGATTTTGGTCATTAAAAAAGGACTGTGCAGTGTCCAATATTTTTGTGAGAGTTTCTTTAGAAAGGCCTTCGATGGTGAGGAAATGTTTTAAGTTACCATCTTGGTTGAGTTGAATCTGGCTCGGTGTATGCAATGCCGCCAAGTGCATGAGAGATTCCTTATCGTTAAGTTAACGCATTATACAGAGAATCTTGGCAAATGGCAGTTGAAGTTTTCAACGTTCAATGCAAACGCATGATGTTATTCAAAATGAATTTTCAAATTCCTATCTATCATTTCAATTAGATAAATTAAACGTTTTAAATTAAACTTCACCTTTCCCCTTTTAAAAAGCCTTCAAATAGGGCTTTCATCTACCCTTATTTTTGATTGAATTGAATACTTTCAAACAGATAAAGTTCAGCTATAAACAGCCGCCTTCTGCGCAGTTCAAGAACTCTTGAAATAAGGAAGTTGGTTTATACATCAGGCTGTGCGCAGCAAGAAAAATATACCTACTACTGCTCACAGCAGGATTGAATTAACGCAACGCGCCGATATAACGATGTGCAACCTGTGCTTTATAGATATCTTCCGCAGTCGGTTCGCTCATTAAAATTTCTGCTGTTTCAGATTGAACTGAGCTAACTATTGGTTCTTCTGGTGCTGAAACTGCAACTTCATGCAAATTCAACTCACTATATAAACGTGCAACTAAACGAGATAATTCAGGATCAGCCGTTTCCAAAGCCAAGTTAGAAACAAAGCGTGCATATTCTGCGTTCTCTACCACATATAACGCGTCAATAACCCGACCTGACACACGACGTAAACGCGCGTAAATTAAAGTGGCGATTGAAAATGCGTTTGATTGACTATTGATTGCCAGCCCTGTCATAAATACCCCTAATGATATCAATATTATAAAGATCGAATTTTGATCAGGGTTATAGCAATTTTTGTACCATTAAGTGATATTTCTCACAATGTACGCAGAATAAATTTGGTAAAGTCATTCAAATCTACCGATATTTCTCCCGTTTCAGCGCAATATCGTCCGCCCAAATCCACGAAAATACGTTAAAATATGCGATTGCTTTTTTGCCTTTGGAAATTTACATGAATTCGAAACCGCGTCTTTCTACATATTGGGTTACCTGTGCAGATGGACTGGAAACCTTACTCCGCGAGGAAATTGAAGGTTTAGGTGTTCAAAATATTGAACAGTTCCCGGGTCGTCTTGTATTCAAAGGCACACTTGAAGATGCATACCGTATTTGCATGTGGTCACGTTTGGCTTCTCGTGTACTCACTCCAATTCATACACATGAATTAGAGTTCACGCATGATGCACGTGATGTAGCGGAAGAGCTCTATGAAGGTGCAATAAACTTTGACTGGTCACTTATTTTTGCACCACAAAGTACATTTGCCGTTCGTTTACACATCGAACGTGACATTAAAGTCAATTCTCAGTTCGCAACTTTACGTGTCAAAGATGGTGTGGTCGATTCCTTTATGGAAGCTGTGGGCAAACGTCCTAGCATTGACATTAAGCAACCTGAAATTACATTGTATGTATTAGCTGGCAAAACTGAACATACTTATTGCTTAGATTTATCAGGTGACTCTCTGCATAAACGCGGCTACCGTCGCTACATGACAGATGCACCGATTAAAGAAAACTTAGCGGCTGCCATCTTACAGAAAGCAAAACTTAAACAGCATCAACCCGATATTATCTTGGACCCAATGTGTGGTTCAGGGACATTTATCATTGAATCTTTAATGATTTTGACTGACCGCGCGCCAGGCCTTGTTCGTCGTTTTGGTTTTAATGGTTGGAATGGTCATGACCATGAACTTTGGATGTCGATCAAAGGCGAAGCTGCTGAACGTCATAAAGCTGCACTTGAAAACCCTCTCCCACAATTCTATGCATTTGATGCCGACTGGGAAGCGGTAAAAGCGACTAAACAAAATATTATCGCGGCAGGTTTCGAATCTGTACTTGATCAAATTAAGATTGAAGAACGTACACTTGCAGACTGGCCAGATTTCCAAGCAACAGGTAAGAAAAGCTTTGTTGTCACTAACCCGCCATACGGCGAGCGTTTAGGTGATAAAGCCTCTAACCGCGCACTGTATTTAGGTTTATCGGCACTATTACAAAAGAACTTCCCGAATCAGCCTGCTGCGATTATTGCAGCACAAGTTGAACAGGCCGATGTCCTTGCCTTCAATGATCCGCAAATTTTACGTTTGATGAATGGTAAGCTCCCAATTTACGTCCGTTTTGGTACTGTCAAACCTGCGGCAGTTCAAAAGCCTTTCCTCGAGCATTGGGAACCCCAACAATTTGAAAAAATTGAAGGTGCAGAAGACTTTACTAACCGTCTGCAAAAAAACATGCAGAATCTTAAAAAATGGGCAGTTAAAGAAAATATTTTCTGCCTACGTTTATATGATGCCGATTTACCAGACTTTAATGTCGCAGTAGATTTATATGGTGATCGTTTACACGTACAAGAATACGCACCACCGAAAAAAATTGACCCTGAGAAAGCCAAAAAACGCTTTAACTTAGCACTGCAAGCGATTCGTGCAGTGACAGGCTTAGGTCGTGATGCGATTTTCATTAAAACACGTGCCCGCCAAGAAGGTAAAAATCAGTACACCAAACAAAGTACTGCGTCTAAACGTTTTATCGTTCAAGAAGGCAAAGCAAAGATTTTGGTGAACCTAACAGACTACCTCGATACAGGTCTGTTCCTTGACCATCGTCAAATGCGTCTACGGATTGCCAAAGAAACCAAAGGTAAACACTTCCTGAACTTATACAGCTATACCTCTACAGCGAGCTTACATGCAGCACTTGGCGGTGCAGCAAGTACGACCAGTGTCGATTTGTCAAATACCTACCTAAACTGGTCTAAAGAGAACTTTGTACTGAATGGTTTGACTGTAGATCATGCAGATGAACAACATCAGTTCTTCTCTAGCGACTGTTTTGAATGGTTAAAAGAAGGTCACGAGCAATATGACCTGATCTTTATTGACCCACCAACCTTCTCAAACTCTAAAAAGTTCTATGGTACGTTTGATGTCCAACGCGACCATATGTCTTTGCTTAAACGTGCCATGAACCGTTTAACCACTGACGGTACGCTTTACTTCTCAAACAACTACCGTGGTTTTGAGATGGATGATGTAATCATGGCAATGTTTGACGTTGAAGAAATCAGCAATGAAACCATTGGCCTAGACTTTAAACGTAATACCAAAATTCACCGTGCATGGAAAATTACCCATCCACAAATCTAAGATTTAACTTTAGAAATTCCTGATCTATGAAATGAAGCACGTCAGTGCTTCATTTCAACCACGACGCCATCTGGATACGTTACTCGAATATTTTCGTGTCGCTCTTGCAGCACGATACGGTTAATCGGTGCTACTTCTGGAGATTGTATTAACCCGACCTGATCCGCTGCCCTTTTCTTTTGAAGCAAATAATCACTCATAGTTGAACCTTCAAGCTGGGCCTCCTGAATGATCTTATTATTACGATTAGATTTATGATTTGAATTTTGCTGCTGCTCTTCTTTGGGTTTAGCTGCCTCACTCTCAATAATATCTAAGGTTTCTTCACTAAACTGTTTTTTACCTTGCGTTTCATTCGACAAACGTTGATCTGAAATTGAAGTACCCGCAAAAGCTGTAGACTGAACAGCGATCAGAAAAATGCTACTAATAAGACTGTGTTTTACCCAAGAACATTTAGGCATGGATGATTGAACAAGTTTCCGTCTAAAAAAATAATCGTGTGACATCGTGTCTTTCCTATTGTTGTTTTGATTGGCTAGTTGCCCATTGACGCTAGCAACTTTTCAACTGTTCAACAATGGCTAGGCCGCTGTGTTCCGATAAAGTGAACATCATGATTCCGCAGCTAAAAATATGAAACCGTCAATCAATGACGGTTTTATATTTTCAAACTAAACGACTAACGACTTGTTGCTTATTTCTTTTGTATGGCTTGACCAAAAAGCTTTTGACCGAACTTATATTGCATACTCATGACCATGTTATCGCCATCGCGCTTGCCTTGCCCTGATGTTTCAAAACCAGCAAACATGGCTTCAGCTTCCTGTCCTGACAAACTTTTGCCCTGTAATTGCAAAAAGTTATTCATGATTGCAGTCATCATATTTTTATCAAAACTTAAGTCTGCTTGAAAATCCAGTAAGCTCGGCACCATTTTAATAAAAGACTCCATTGAGGCATGGTGACCCGGCATGACTTTCCCCACGACATTTGCAGAGGCTTTACCTCCACCAATACTGATCGAGTTATCTTTAGACTCAAAATCAAAACCTTGGCTTGCGATAGCTAAGAAAGCTTGAGTCATTTCTTCACTTGATTCACCCACTGCATCACAGGAATTTTCCACCTGATGCAAAAGTTCACTAAATGCACGAACTTTATCTAGATTAACTTTATGCAATGCCAAATTCAGTGCGAAATCTTTGGTGACCGGTGAACCTGGGAAATCCATCTCATCAGCTTTTAAGTAGCCTTCAAAGTCCACATCATGTTTATTTAGTTCGGTCTCCCAACGCAGTTGCATACCACGCATGCCGCCTGAGAACTTTTGATCTAAACGTTTGATAGAAGCCGCTTGGATTTCAAGAAAACCATTTTCAAGATTTTCCTGATTTAAACCTTGATTGGTCTTCATCGAAAAATTTTGCACCATGGTTTGCATTGGACCTTCACTCAACCGAACCACAGGTAAATGGATTGAAAGCTCAGATACCTTAGTGGCTTGCCCTGGTAAACTATTGATTCGAATTTGCAATTGGCTGGCATCAGCTTGTACCGTTGCACCTTGTGCAGTCGTTTTAAATGCAGGAATCTGTAAATCTGTTTTACTTTGACCAATCCAATTGACCAAGGTTTTTGCCGTTAAGTCCGTACCAAAAAGCTTGGCATATTCGGACGTACTTTGTTGTTGAACAATCTTAAAGTTAGAGTTGATGTTATAGCCTTTCAACCCACGTTGAATCTGATCGGTTCCCTTCAACACAATCACTTCTTTGGGTTTACACGGGTCTGTTTTCAGGGTTAATACCCAATCGACTGTTCCACCCATCAAGCCCATTTGATAATTGCTGTACTTTACATCAACATCTTGTACAGCTGCGGACCAATTATTCTGTGTATAAAATTGGGCAAGAGATTTATCTGCATATAAATTCCCTCCCACCACTGCTGCTGAAAGCACCGCTAAACTGCCAATTCCCCACATCAACTTCGACATGTCTTTCTCATTCTGATTATTCTTTGCGCAGTATACTGAAGAACTCAGTTACATAAGTACACAATTAGAATGATTTTAAATGATTGATTTGGCAGTTTTAATTGATTTTTTGATCGTTATCACTTCCTCTATATACGCCCAACTTCAAAATAACTAATACGTTTACGATCAAAAGCAGCGTATGGATTGGCTTTAAAACTATGAAAATAGTGCTTGGCTTTTAACACATGTGAGGTCGTATTTTTCATCCACTCAATACGCGGGTCCTTCTCTGCCAAAGTAATACAATAGGTTTCTTTACCACGTTGCTTTGTCTGCTGTTTTGCATGAAAAATCAAACTTGCAAATACGTCCAGATGTTCAGGATGACATAGCGGACTATGCAACATTAAATAATCAAAGGTTCCATGAATTTTTGGCAGTAATAAAACACCACGCACACTGGCATAGGCATTATAAAAAGGTTTCATCAACTTTAATGACCTTGAATAATCGATCACTCGAGTTTGTTTAAAACTTTTTTGATTCCATAAGCCATAAAGTCCAACCAACTGATTGTGCTGATCGTAAATCAAATAGAAGTCATCTAGATTTAAGCATGCCCAAAATGGATTTTGACCATCTACTAAAGCATTAAAATCATAGCTAGGTAAAAAATTATAATGGTCTTTCATTTTTAAAATGAAATCATTCGCTTCATCTACACGTTCAGCAGTCAGGGTTTTAAATTGATATTGATTGAAAGTTTTTGGTTTCACTGCCTGTGAAACGGTAAAGGTTCGAATTTCATCATAAAAATATGGCAGCGGAAATCCAGATCTTTCATGATGTAAAATACTGGCAGCGACAATATTGTCGTTTAAAACCACACTTTCAAAAATCGTGTCTTGTGGTATTTCATCATGGAGATAGTCCATCAATAAGCGCATGACTTTAGCACCACGATACGCTGGATTCATTCTTAAATCGGCGACATAACGCATTAGGTCAGGCTGACCATTGATATAACAATAACGCCATCCCAAATTCATCATCGCAATCACAATAGATGGATCATCCACAGGGACAACCACTTTTAAATCTGGTCGATTATACTGTGCATGGCTAGCAGCCAAATAACTCGGGTGACGTTCATAAGATAAGGTAATGCCATTACTTGGCACAGTCTCAGCACTAATTTTCATTAGTTGCTCATCATCTTCGACAGTCGCATTTCGAACCGCAAACTTAGTCTCATTCTTTGAATGATATAGCGCCGTTTCGTCGAACGGTGCATCTAACACATCAATATCCATCTCAATACTCAATTATTTTTGTTTTCATTTTCTTAAGCGGCTCAGGCTTAATATTCCCTTCAATCATGCCATTGTTCATGGCTAATGTTTTGTAGTAGTCCCATGCATCTTGTACATGAACCACTTCAGGTTCATCCAACTGCCCTAGATCGCGTGCCAATTCATAATGAAAATTATGTTTAAGCAAACGGTCTAGTGCTTGAGCGGATGGTTGTTTATCTACATTGCCTTCACTGAGTAAAATATAGTGCGGTTTTTTAACCGAACATTGTTCGATACCCAAGATACTAATCGGCAAATAATCCGCTTGTTTAAACTCTGCAAGAACTTTAACTGCAGCATTGTGGTCGAGCTTTTCTCCGACCAAATCTACTGTCATTTTACGACCTAAAAATTCGAAACATGGCACTTGCTGATAAAAGTCTGTGACTTCTAATTCATCATCAATCACATAACGAATTAATCCTGAACCTGTCGTGATCACAGGACTAACAATATCACCTACTTTCAGTTGCCACGATGGCACCACTTTTTGGCTGTCTTGCAAAATAAATTCATAAAAATGTGACTGATAACTTAAGGTAAAACGGTTTGCAAATGGAATCGTCACTACGCCTTCAGTTGCCCATAAACCTTTACCCTCAAATGCCACCCCTGCAATTCGTTGCTGTAGCTGTACTGCCCATTGCTCTGCGCTCGCTGTATCCCAACTCGAAACCAGACTGAGTTTAGGCCACAGTTTTTTCCACGCCGTTGCTTGGGTTAAATCCAAGTCTTGTAAGCGATAGCATTGTTGACAAGATTTAGGAACTTGCAGAAAACTCAAACCATCACGTTGCCATTGTCCAGTTTTTAAGACCTGTACAATTTCAGCTTGATGTTCTTGAATAATATCCAGCAATTGCAATGCAAATGTAGGACTCCATACCGAAATCATGCCTAAATGCTTATCTGCAACGAGATACACCGCGGTTGCAAACATGGCATCTTCGGCTGAATTTGCCATCGCAATTTCAGTCGGTACCGATTGAGTAATTTTACTCAACACTCGCTTCGACAGATTAAGCAGCGCACTGTCATCATTTAAATTACTATTTTCTAAAAGCTTTCGCTGGCTTTCAGGCAACCATGAAACCGACCAATAATGCGTTGAATTTTTAAGTTGTGGGTGTGTCCGATATAAATTAGTCAGCCATAAACCAATAGCCTCATCCAGTTCATCTAAAAAAGCCTGAGTATAGGGAATGAATTTAATTGCTTCACTCGACCCACTGGTCGGTTGAAACCGTACAATTTTTTCAGGCCCCAAACTATTTTTGCCACTTTGTCTGGATTGTTCAATTTGGCTTTTCCAATTGCTATAACGAGAAAGCGGATACTTTTTGGCAAATTGCTCATAGCTTAAATTTTGCGAAATGTGCTGCTTTAAAAAATGGCTTAATTTTTTACGTTGCACATTTTCTAGCTGATTTGCCTGCTGTGTATAGCGTTGAAACGCTTTGCGGCAGGCAATATTCAAAACTTGATGTGCAGTGGTGAGAAGCAATCCCATTAGGCCACCTTCGAGTCAGAACCTGTCGCAATATGTAATGTACGTGACTTATAACGTAACTTGCTATCATGTTTGCTCACACTGGTGGTCTTGGTTAAGAATCGATTCACATAACGGTATAAATCGCTCCAGCGTAATTCACCAATGCACGGAAGTTCTGTTCCATCGACCCAAGTTGGGTTCTTATCTTCAAAGAAAGCTATCTTGGTATTATTTTCGCGCATTTCATGGGTGATGGGCGCAACATCTGCTTTGAGTGGTTGATAGTCTTCGCCAAAATTCAGCAGACCCGTTTCGTGGTTATAATATTCTGAGAAGTATTCTTTACAGTACGATTCAACAAAGTCTTTGAGATGAGCATTTTTCTCACCATAGTGTGGATAGTAGCTGTAGTAGTTATTGGCTAAGAGCAGATAAGTTTTAAAGCCTTTAGAGATTAAAATCCAATATATAGGTGTTCTTGGATGACGAAATTTAAAACTAATAATATAACGGAACATTGCTCTAGTTAATGCACGATTTCCCCAATACTCTTTCTCAATAATGGTATCTCCACTGAAAAAAGCATGTCGGGCTTTACCATCAACAACAAAGTCACGTTCCATAACCGTCGAAAATCCGACAATTTGATTATTTTTCGGTTCAATAATAAAAAAAACACCGGTTTTTTCTAAGAAGTCGCGTTCAAAAATTTCATAACGGGTATTGGCATAATACTTTTGATAAATACCATACATACGTTTGAGTTCTTGAACAGTGATGTCACCAGTATGTTTATATAAACTATAAGGTTCTTTTTTGATCTGCCTAAGCAGTTTAAATTCCATCATAATCATAATTTCCTGTTGCCATTCATTCTTGATGAACGCGCGATATTGTTTTTGTTTTACAGAACACAGTCATCTCGTTGGATGCGTGCGGACGTCATATTAGTGGGTGAAAATGATGAAATGCAATCAACTTTACGTATTTAAACGAAAATCACGAAAAGCGTAAAATAAAAAAACCCGGCCTAAACCGGGTTTCTGTTTTTACAACTGAACGTGGCTAATTTGTACCTTTTAATTGAGTTTCATCTTGTCAAAACTTAGGTGATCTCCTTCCGCTTGAACAACAATCGTATCGCCCGGTTGGAACGCGCCTGACAAGATTTTCTGTGCCAGTGTATTTTCAACTTGTTGTTGGATGGCACGTTTTAGAGGACGTGCACCATATACAGGGTCAAAACCAGCATCGATAAGTAACTCAAAGGCACTATCTTCAACTGCCAAACTCATGTCTTTGTCAGCCAAACGTGAACGTAAACGATCCAACTGAATATCTGCAATGCCACGAATTTGCGCTTTTTGTAAAGAATGGAAAACCACTAGCTCATCAATACGGTTCACAAATTCAGGACGGAAATGTTCAGATACAGCAGCCATGACCACAGCACGAACTTCGTCTTTCGACGGGTTTTCACCTAATTCACGAACATCGGTTGAACCTAAGTTCGAGGTCATCACGATTACGGTGTTTTTGAAATCAATCACACGACCTTGTGAGTCAGTTAATCGACCATCATCTAACACTTGAAGCAAGATGTTAAAGACGTCTGGATGGGCTTTTTCAACCTCATCAAACAACACCACACTATAAGGTTTACGACGTACAGCCTCAGTTAATACACCGCCTTCTTCATAGCCCACATAGCCCGGAGGAGCACCCACTAAACGGCTCACCGAATGCTTTTCCATAAACTCTGACATGTCGATACGAATAATCGCATCATCACTGTCAAATAAGAAGTTACCTAGAGCTTTGGTTAACTCAGTTTTACCTACACCTGTTGGCCCAAGGAATAAGAATGAACCACTTGGGCGGTTTGGATCGGATAATCCTGCACGAGAACGACGCACCGCATTTGATACTGCTACGACCGCTTCATCTTGACCGACTACACGGTTATGTAAGAACTCTTCCATGTGTAAGAGTTTTTCACGTTCACCTTGTAGCATTTTTGCAACAGGAATACCTGTAGCTGCACTTACCACTTCAGCGATTTCATTTTCAGTGACTTTGGTACGAATCAGTTTCGGCTCTTCATTCACCTCCGCAATTTCTTCTTCATTCAAGCGTTTTTGCAACTCAGGAATGACTCCATATTGCAAACGGCTCGCTTCTGCTAAATCACCTTCACGTTGTGCTTTTTCAAAGGCAGTACGTGCTTTATCTAACTCAATTTGAGCTTGATTCGTTCCGTCAACCAGACGTTTTTCCGCAATCCACACTTCTTCCAAATCGCTATATTCTTTTTGAACTTCAGCAATTTGTTTCTCCAAATGCTCAACTTCAGCTTTTGAGACTGAATCTGCATCTTTTTTCACCGCTTCAAGTTGCATTTTTAACTGAATTAAACGGCGATCTAAACGGTCAAGTGGCTCAGGTTTTGAGTCAATTTCCATTTTGATTCGTGATGCTGCTTCATCAATCAAATCAATGGCTTTATCTGGCAACTGACGGTCTGTGATGTAACGATGCGACATTTTTGCCGCAGCAATAATTGCAGAGTCTAAAATTTGCACACCATGATGGGTTGCATATTTGTCTTTTAGACCACGTAAAATCGCAATGGTGTCTTCCACGCTCGGTTCATCAACAATCACTTTTTGGAAACGGCGTTCTAATGCCGCATCCTTTTCGATATATTGACGGTACTCATCTAAGGTGGTTGCACCTACACAGCGAAGTTCGCCACGTGCCAACGCAGGTTTAAGCATATTCCCTGCATCCATTGCACCATCACCTTTACCTGCGCCAACAAGCGTATGTAATTCGTCAATGAAGAGAATGATCTCGCCATCATATTTGGCCAAATCTTTTAGAACTGCTTTAAGACGTTCTTCAAATTCACCGCGGTATTTTGCACCTGCAAGCAATGAACCAAGGTCGAGTGAAAGTACACGTTTACCTTTCAGACTTTCAGGAACTTCGCCATTGACGATACGCTGTGCTAAGCCCTCAACGATTGCTGTTTTACCCACACCCGGCTCACCAATCAGTACGGGGTTGTTTTTACTACGGCGTGATAAAACCTGAATGGTACGGCGAATCTCTTCGTCACGACCAATGACCGGATCTAGCTTACCTTCTAATGCACGTGCATTGAGGTCTAAGGTATATTTGTTGAGTGAATCACGTTGATCTTCGTGGTTATTACTCATGACTTGTTCACCGCCTCGTATTTGTTCAATTGCACTACGTAATTTATCTGTCGTTACGCCTACACTATTTAATAAGGTTTTGGTTTTACCCGTTTCAGCTAAACCGAGAATCACCCAATCTGTAGAAAGAAACTCATCTCCAGCTTTTTGCGCAAAACTATCGGCTAAATTTAGCGCTTTGACTGCTTCAGGATTTAGGTTGATGTCCCCTGTAGGCGTCGCAATGGTGGCGGTATCCTGTAGGGCTTGCTGAAGTTTGGTTTTTAACTCAGGAAGATTAGCACCTGCCTGTTGTAACAAGCTTTGGTTCGAAGGCTCTTCAAGCAATGTCGAAAGAATATGGATTCCTTCAATGGCTGTATGGTCTTTCCCCATTGCTAAAGATTGGGCATCGGATAATGCTTGCTGCAAACGGTTTGTGAATTTTTCGAATCGCATTCTTGTTATTCCTCACAACAAATTCTGTACTTGAAGCATATATGGGAGTCATATTTAAAATTTCAAATACATTTTTTAAATATTTTTCAATGAGTTAATTTTAAGATAAAGATAAATCTCAATTATAATATTGGTATAAATAGAATACTTTTCAAGTCATTTATTGAAGAATTTAGTACTTTATTATATTGTTTAAATACATATGTATTTTTAGGCAATTTTCTTGTCAACTCAACTGACTTTCTGACAATAAAATTCAATGATTTTCCATTTGCTTAAATAATACAAATGTCAAAAAAGCCCACATTTACATGCAGGCTTTTGCTTAATCCACTAAAAAGTTCAGCTTAAGGTGCAGGATTTGGCTGTTGGCGATGAATAGCTTCAATCCCTTTTAAAATGTCTTCTGATAAATTCACCTCAAAAGCATCAATATTTTCTTTCAACTGATCTAGATTTGTCGCACCAATAATTGTACTGGTGACAAAAAATTGCTGCTTAATAAATGCTAGTGCTAACTGTGTCAACGTTAAACCATGTTGTTCAGCCAATTGTGCATATTGTTCTGTTGCCCATTCACTCTCCGCATTTGAATAGCGGCTGAAGCGTGAAAATAGTGTCACTCGAGCATTGGCAGGACGTGCACCATGACGGAATTTACCTGTTAGATAACCAAATGCTAAAGGTGAATATGCCAATAAGCCCACGCCTTCGTAGTGTGCAATTTCAGATAAACCGATTTCATAAGTACGATTCAACAAACTATATGGATTTTGCACACTGACAATTTTTTCTAAACCATGCTTTTCTGCAAGTTGTAGGAATTTCAACGTTCCCCATGGCGTTTCATTAGATAGTCCAATTGAGCGAATTCGACCTTTTTTCACCTCATGACTTAAAGCAACTAATGTTTCTTCTAAATTGGTAATAGTTTGCGTACTGTTTGCTTCGGCATTGCCATAACCCAATTTACCGAAAAAGTTGGTTGGACGTTGCGGCCAATGCAACTGGTATAAGTCAAGATAATCTGTTTGTAAGCGCTGAAGAGAATGATCCAGTGCAGACTCAATTTCCGAAGCAATAAATTTAGTTTGCCCGTCACGAATATGACTACCGCCTTGTGACGGCCCTGCAATTTTTGAAGCTAAGATTATTTTATCGCGGCCACCGCGAGCTGCAATCCAGTTACCTATAATAGTTTCAGTCGAACCTTGGGTTTCAGGTTTCGGCGGGACAGGATACATTTCTGCAGTATCCCAAAAGTTAAGACCACGCTCTAAAGCATAATCCAGTTGCTCGAAAGCTTCTGCTTGGGTGTTTTGTTCACCAAACGTCATGGTGCCTAAACAAATTTCTGGAACTAATATGCCTGTATGTGCCAATGGTTTAAATTGCATGCCGCAAATTCCCTCTTTATTTTAAATATCAATATATAAGTCACGAAGTAGCTTACATAAGATATCGGCTTTGTTTAAATCATAATTTTCTGTTTATTTGTCAAAAAATGTGAGAAAGGTTGCTTCCGCTATAATAGTGAGAAATGAATGGACATAAAAAAAGCAAACCCCTGAGTTTGCTTTTTTTAGATTCGGAAGACTGATTATTCTTCGTCGTCGAAATCGTCAGAAGCCAATTGGCTTTTCTCTTCAAGCGATGCATCAAAAATTAGAATCGCTTTACCATCAGTTTCGATCATGCCTTGCTCTTCAAGTGTTTTTAGAACACGACCAACCATTTCACGGGAACAACCCACGATACGACCAATCTCTTGACGAGTAATACGAATCTGACGACCATTCGGCAAAATCATTGCCTCTGGTTGTGAAGATAAATCAATTAAGCAACGTGCAATACGACCTGACACGTCGATAAACGCAAGGTCAGTTACTTTACGCGTCGTATTTTTAAGACGGCGTACAAGCTGTGCAAATACCGCATAACTTAAGTCTGGGTATTGTTTACTTAATTCATGAAAGTTTTCATAGGTAATCTCAGCAATTTCACATACATCACGCGTACGCACTTCTGCAGTACGCTGTGCATTTGCTTCGAATAGACCCATTTCCCCAAAAAAGTCACCCGCATTTAAGTACGCAACCACAATTTCACGCTCATCATCTTCGCGTAAAATGATAGATACTGAACCCTTAAGAATTAAATACAAAGATTTAGATTCTGAGCCCGCATCAATGATTGTTGTACGTTTTGGGTAACGATTAATATATGCACGTTTTAATAATGCCTTCACCGACTCAGGTAACTGCCCCGGAGATAGCGCATCTGTGCTAAGTTGTGAAAAGTTTGAAGTCATGCTAACAGTTTCCGAATATGGATAATTTATAGATCGCACAAGACCTAAAGTGAACTTGTCACACGTAAGAGTTGAAATTCCTTATCAACTCAATTTATGTTAGTGTACAGGTACTGCGTAAATTTATAGCTTTTTTTAGGGACTTGCAATGCAAACTAGTGTTCATTGGCTAGAGAATGTTGCTTTTGAAGCAAAAACTCAAAGTGGTCACACTGTTATGATGGATGGATCACAAGAATATGGCGGTGAGAACCGTGGTCCGCGCCCAATGGAACTGATTTTAACAGGACTTGGTGGTTGTGCATCTTTCGATATTGTGACGATTTTAAAGAAAGCACGCCAAGACATTACCAATGTTCGTTGTGAATTAAATGCAGAACGTGCCGACACTATTCCTGCTGTATTCACTAAAATTCATTTGCACTTTGTAGTCACTGGTCATGGCGTGAAGGAAAAGCAAGTTGCAAAAGCGGTTGAACTTTCTGCTGAAAAATACTGTTCTGCTAGTAAAATGCTGATGGATGGTGGTGTAGAAATTACCCATGACTTCGAAATTTTAGAAACTGAAGATGCATAATTTATTTGTTCAATTAAGAGCCGCATAGAATGCGGCTTTTTTGTTTCAAATAATCCGCTATAGCATACATTGTATAAAGCACTGCTATATAGTCATAAACGCAGAAATATGAGCCAAAGAAGTAGCGAATATACCAAGGAAAACGAATAGCCAATCGAACAATGACCATATGGACTGGTATTTATATAAAATCAGGCATTTAGTTGAAAATATGTTTTGTAGATTAAAGCAATTTAGAGGAATAGCTACTCGATATGACAAGCTCAAAAGGAATTATCAAAGTTCTGTTGCTTTAGCCTGTATATTTTTATGGCTACCTTTATAGGGTTAATTATGAACAGTAAATGTCAACAGACCCTAATAATTTCAGATAAAAAAAAGCAGAATCATTTTGATTCTGCTTTTTGAATTTGGTAGGTTTAACCAGATTCGAACTGGTGACCTCTACGATGTCAACGTAGCGCTCTAACCAACTGAGCTATAAACCTAGAATGCGTAGAATCATATTCATTTTTATTTTTTATGACAAGCCCTTTTCTGACTTTTTTAAACTTTGCGTACAAGTTTTAAGCAAAGCCTTAAAATATTGAATATCATGAGAACTTAGCGCGGTACCTACATAAATTTCCTGCTCAAATAACGTAATAACTTGTTCAAATGCCGCCCTTTCCTGTTCAGGTACATTTTCAGCCAAACGTTGTAACCAATGCCGAAAACTTTCAGAAGCCACTTTTTGCTGGCTCAAGGGTAAATTCTTAGCAAACTTGGCAATTTCTCTTTCAAGAGAGCTTAGGCTTTTTCTTTTTTTCCACAAAATCCATATAAAATATAATGCTACAATGCCACCAATACTCAAAATAAGAATTAAAACACCTGCATAAGCAGAATTTGTACCGAGCTTTTTAAACCATTGTTGCTGTGATTCTGCATTGTAACCCACTACTTTACTCTGCCATTGGTAACTCGCATAATCACTCCATACACGGACTTTTTTCAACATCGAAAATTGTTGATAGGCCCAAGTCGACTGCTGTCTCCCAAAAATTGTCCGATCTTGTTCCATATAATCCTGCATCCCACCATCGATACGCTGAGGTGCGATCATGGCTGTAGGATCAATTCGACGCCAATGTTGATTGACATAAACCTCTGTCCACGCATGTGCATCGAGCTGACGAACCTCCCAACTTTTTCCATCTGGTGCTAATTGACCACCTTGATATCCCACGACAATACGCGACGGTACGCCAACATAGCGCATCAACATTGCAAAGCTCGAAGCGAAATGTTCGCAAAAGCCTTGTCTTGATCCAAATAAGAAATCATCTATCCGATTTTGCCCCAATACGCCTGGGTTTAAGGTATATGCAAAGCTATTTTGTTTATACCATTGCAAAACTTCTGCAATATAACGCTCAGGATTTTGATGACTTTGCTGCCATAAAGTTTGGGCCAATTGCTGTGATTGAACATCCAAGTTTTCAACATAGCGAATATTTAATTTTTCAAGTAAAGCTACATTTTTTATTTGTGGCGGCTCTGCACTTCCTAACCATTTCAGTTGAATCGGCTCTGTATGTGCTGTTAATCGGTAGGGTGTAATTCGACCATCTTGACCTAAAGCAAAACGTGTTTCGTTGGGTACGGATTGCTCCAACGACATAATCCACATCACAGTTGGGTCGGCAGCCAAATATTGATAATTCAACGCCTGCTTGGTTTTTAACTCGGCTGGATTCAGCTGTATAACATTCTGGTTAAAAAAATGACTGGTCCATTTAGAACCATCATATTCATCTAATGCCATCGCTCGCCAATACAGCTCTGTACGTGGTGGCAAGGCTTGAATATCTCCGATTATACGAAAAGCCAAACTACTCGACTGTGATAACTCAGCAATATCGCCCGGAGACATGCTGTCACTGATCCCTGTTGTGGCTTTATTTTCAGGAATAGGAATATGCCATAGCGGCGGCAGGCGTGGAAAAAAGAGAAACAGCAAGATAAAGAATGGAACAGCTAAGGCAATAAATTTACCCACATGCCCAATATCTTGTTTAATCGCCTGTATTTCACCGCCTGAGTTTTGGCTAAAACCAACAGTCTGTAAACGATATAATCCAATAAAGCAGCTCAACAACGCCAATAAAATAACCAATGCCATGGCAAAAGACTGGCTAAACAAAAAACTACTGGCAATCACAAACATCGCAAAGTTAAATAAAATAATTACATCACGACGTGTTTTTGTTTCTAAAGATTTAGCAAATAAAAATGTACTAAGTACTGTAACCCCTGCATCAACACCAATAAAGGTTTTATGACTTATGTAAATGCTGAATAAAGCTATCAATGTCAGCACATAGGTTAAAATTTTAGAAAATGGTTTTTTACTGGCGCGGGTATTGAGTAATAAAAAAAGCCAAATGACTAAAAATACTAATGATGTCACCACTGGTATATAAAGCATTTGCGCAATGAGCACTAAAGCTAACGTTAGTAGTATGGAGCGGCGTATGGTATTTTCAATCATCTCTTAAGCCTGCGCCAATAACCGTTTTGCTTCGGAAAAATGCAGTGCTCCAGTGCCTGATGCTAACTCAGCATTAGGTAAATACAGTGCATATTGATCGTGATTTTGCTCAGCCTGCTCGACCAAACCCATCATAAGGCTAAGTTTTTCTTCATGACTTTGAGCTGGCATATAGTGATAATGAATCTCCAATTTCTTTAGATCTTCATATTGTTCAAAGACTTTCACATATAAGCCTTGTCCTCGTGCTGCTTGTTTCCAAGACACCGCATGAAGTGAATCCCCCGTCTGAAAACTCCGTAATTCGCGAAATTCATCAAGATCAGGTTCAAAGTTTTGCTGTTGTTGCTTATTTTCAACGGAATGCCAACTGGCTTGAGGTGCAACCCACGCTGGTTGCTGTACGTACAAATACGTCCAGGCCCGAACCAAACCAAAGG
Organism: Acinetobacter sp. YH01009; assembly: GCF_013420765.1. Taxonomy (NCBI): domain Bacteria; kingdom Pseudomonadati; phylum Pseudomonadota; class Gammaproteobacteria; order Moraxellales; family Moraxellaceae; genus Acinetobacter; species Acinetobacter sp. YH01009. The sequence continues at coordinate 150,142 of NZ_VOYE01000007.1, forward strand.
GATAAACACTATAAATTTGTATGGGTGGAATCTGAAAAAAACCGCGTTGGCTGGTTGTAAAATTTAATTGAAAGCCATGCTGTTGCGTATTGAATAATAATTTATGTAGCTGATTTTCAGTTTTAATCCACAAATATCGCGCCTGTTCAGCATCTTGCTTAAAGTAAATTTCGACCGAGAGTAATTCACCTGCTTGCGGTGTATCAACAACATTTATTTGAATCTGCAACGCATGAAGCTGCTTAAAAGTAATATAGAAACTAATACTCAATACGGCGCTAATTAAAAAGCAAAAGCCTAAAATCAAATTATTGGCATAATTCACACCTGCAATAAAAGTGATGAAAATTAATACCAAATACAAGTAGCCTTGCTGATAGATAAAGATCAAGACATCTTTTTGAGTCAGCTGCTTGTGCTGATCGATTTTAAATCGACGTTCAATCCATTGCTGCCACATTGAAGCCAAGGTTCAACTCCTTTATTGAATCGAAACTTGTTCTAAAAGCTTAAAGGCTTCAAGATCTGACAACCCAATTCGATGAGATACCACAGCTGTAAAAACGGCTTGTAGATCGTCAGGATTCACATAATTTCGCTGCTCAATCAGCGCATAGGCTTGCGCAGCTTTCTTTAAGGATAAAACACCACGCGTAGAAAGACCATGTCTCCCTTTACGTGTTTCAGCAGCAAGATCCAAAATGTAATCCATCAAACGATCACTCAGATGTATCTGCTCGACAAAGCCTTGTAGTTGTAAAATTTCTGATTCATTAAAGATATGTGCTAATGCCGCAATCAGATCATGGCGTGAAGTTTGTTGGAGCAATAATTTCTCTGCCTGACGCGATGGATAACCTAAAGACAAACGCATTAAAAACCGGTCCAACTGGGACTCAGGTAAGGCATAAGTACCACTTTGAAATAAAGGGTTTTGTGTCGCAATCACCCAAAATGGTTGAGGCAAAGCATAGCGCACACCATCAACCGTCACATACCCCTCTTCCATCGCTTCCAATAAAGCACTTTGGGTCTTTGGACTACAACGGTTGATTTCATCTGCCAATAAAATTTGGGTAAAAATCGGCCCAGATTTAAACTCAAAATGATGTTCTTTTTGATTAAACATATTTACCCCAATCACATCGCTGGCCAGCATGTCATTGGTAAATTGAATCCGTTGAAACTTTAATCCCGCTAAATGTGACAAGGCGCTAGATAATGTCGTTTTTCCTAAACCAGGTAAGTCTTCAAATAGCACATGCCCACCAGCCAATAGACAAGCTAAAGCCAATTTGGTTTGCTGGTTTTTATCCAAAATAATTTGGTTAATTTGTTCGAGGAATGTATTTATTTTCGGGTAAAAAGGCGCAAGGCTCTGCTCACTTAAAAGCGTTGATGTATTATTTTGTTGGCTTTTCTCTGATCCCCAAAACACCTTTTATTCCCCAATAAAAAAGTTAAATGAATGACTAACATACAGGGTTTTATTTAAAAATACAGTGTTTATCTCCAAGCCATACCCCGTTCAATACTTTAAATACATACGCTTGATATTTATTGAGTATACAAAAACGTTGTTTTCGCTTCGACTGATCAAAATTTTGCAATAAAAAAGCGTCCCGAAGAACGCTTTTTTCTTAGATTTTTAGCTCGAGTCAAAGCATTAGCAAGGACACTTCTTCATGTCACCACCAGCTGATGGATAACGTGCATCCACACAGTGGCGATAAAATGTTTTTGCATCCATCGCTTCCAAATCAGGATGATGTTTTGCCATATGTTCCAAATAGTTTTGGTAATCTGGCACCCCCACCATCAAGCGGAAACTTTGCTGTAAACGTTGCCACAACGTCGCTATACGTGACCAATTTTTCGGGTTCAGAATTAAATCCTTCTGCGACATAATGGTCATTTTAATGATTTTATAAATCACCGTTTTTCCACTTTTTGCAAACTTCAGGTTCATTCATATTCCCCTATTAATGTGCTGAATTTGACGGATTAATTTCAGCTGGGTCACGGTAAATCGCTTCTGCTTCATTCACCGATGGATTTGGATTTGCCAAGGCACGACGCACCACACCAATCGCTGCAAATAACATCACAAATGCCACGATCATAAAGAATGCACAAAGACCAGCATTGATTTGATTCGACAATGCAACCGTATGCATTTCAGCCATGGTTTTTGCAGGTGCCAACAATTCATTTTTCGCAATTGCTGCGTTAAAACGATCTGCCTGAGCCAAGAAACCAATCTTTGGATTTTCGTGGAAAATCTTCTGCCAACCAGCGGTCATAGAAGTGATAAACAAGAATACTGTTGGGATAATCGTCACCCAAACATACTTTTGTTTTTTCATCTTGAATAAAATCACTGTACCCAAGATCAATGCCATCGCAGCAAGAATTTGGTTACCAATACCAAATAGCGGCCATAAACTATTAATACCGCCGAGTGGATCAACCACGCCTTGGTAAACGAAGAAGCCCCAACCTGCAACAGCCACAGCGGTACCCAACAGATTTCCGAAGAAGTTATGTGAGTTTTTAACAGCAGGAATTACGATACCCACAGTATCTTGCACCATGAAACGACATGCACGCGTACCTGCATCCACAGCAGTTAAAATAAAGAGTGCTTCGAATAAAATCGCAAAGTGATACCAGAACGCCATCATTGAACGGTTATTGAAAATTTCCGTAATAATGTGAGCCATACCAATCGCAAATGTTGGCGCACCCCCTGTACGAGACAGAATCGAATTTTCACCCACTTCTTGTGCAAGTAAGGTCAATGCTTCAGGTGTTACCACGAAGCCTAATGTACGTACTGCTTCCGCAGCAGATTCAACCGTTGTACCAATCACCGCTGCTGGCGCATTAATCGCAAAATACACACCAGGTTCAAGAATCGTTGCACAGACCAAAGCCATGATCGCAACAAAAGATTCCATCAACATGCCGCCATAACCGATCATACGAATATCTTTTTCATTATTCACAAGCTTCGGTGTCGTTCCTGAAGAAACGAGCGCATGGAAACCTGAAATTGCACCACAGGCAATGGTAATAAACAAGAATGGGAACATTGAGCCTGCAAATACAGGACCCGTACCATCAATAAAATGCGTTACCGCTGGCATTTTCATTTCAGGTAAAGCAAACATGATCCCGATTGCCAAACCTGCAATAACACCAATTTTCAAGAAAGTAGATAGGTAATCACGTGGAGCAAGCAGCAACCAAACTGGCAATACTGATGCCACGAAACCATAACCAATCAACCACCAAGTTAGTTCAGTACCTGAAAGAGTAAAGAAAGGCCCCCAGTATGGGTGCTGTGCAATGTCACCACCATAGATAATCCCAGCCATCATCAGTACAAAACCAATGATCGATACTTCTGCAATTTTACCCGGACGGATAAAGCGCATGTAGATACCCATGAAAATCGCAATCGGTACAGTGGCAGCGATACTGAAAACACCCCACGGACTGTTGGTCAACGCTTTTACAACCACCAAAGCAAGTACCGCTAGAATGATGATCATCACGCCAAGTGCACCAAGCATCACGATGATTCCGGCAAAAGAACCCAGTTCTTGTTTTGCCATTTCACCGAGTGAACGACCATCACGACGCGTTGAGATGAATAAGACTAAAAAGTCTTGAACCGCACCGGCAAGAACGACACCCACTAAGAGCCAAATTGTTCCCGGCAAATAACCCATTTGCGCAGCAAGAATCGGACCGACTAAAGGACCTGCGCCTGCAATCGCGGCAAAGTGGTGACCAAATAGAACACTTTTATTGGTCGGCACATAATCCAAACCGTCAGCTAAGCGATGAGCAGGCGTTAAACGTCGCTCATTCAGTTCAAAGACTTTATTGGCAATAAATAAACTATAAAAACGATATGCAATGCTATACACACAGATTGCTGCAAGGATCAGCCAAACTGCATTGACATGCTCGCCTCGACTGAGTGCTAGTATACCGAATGAAACGGCACCTAGAATGGCTACAAACAGCCAGATAATCTTTGAAGCCATTCCTGACTTCGGTTGAATGGTTTCCATCTCAATCCCTCATAAATGTTGAAATAAATCAGCTTGATTTTTCTTGTTCGAGGTACTGCTGTTTCTTCCCTTGAAACTCTACTCCTGTTATGGGCTTTTTCATCTAATACTTTGGAATAAAAATTTAAACCAATAGGTATAAAAAAAGGGATGAATCACTTCATCCCTTTCGATAATAGTCTATTTTTAAACCATTATGCACGTTCTAAATAGTCACCAGTACGAGTGTCTACACGAACGCTTTCTTCTTGCTGTACGAATAATGGAACACGTACAACTGCACCAGTTTCAAGCTTAGCCGGTTTACCGCCACCGCCTGAAGTATCACCACGTACACCTGGATCAGTTTCAACGATTTTTAATACAACGAAGTTGGGCGCGCTCACAGTTAAAGGAACACCGTTCCAAAGCATGATTGTGCAAAGTTCATTTGAGTCATCTTTCAACCATTTAGCCGCGTCACCCATAGCAACTTTATCAGCAGCGATTTGTTCGAAAGATTCTGGATCCATGAAGTTCCACATTTCACCGTCGTTATACAAGTAGTTCATTTCAACTTCTTGGATGTCAGCAGCTTCTAGTGAATCACCAGATTTGAAAGTTTTTTCTAAAACTTTACCAGTTTTAAGGTTACGTAATTTTACGCGGTTAAAAGCTTGGCCTTTACCTGGTTTTACGTATTCGTTTTCCATGATTGAACATGGGTTACCGTCAAGCATGACCTTAAGGCCTGACTTGAAATCATTCGTAGAATAATAGGCCATGACTGGCTCACTCCAAACTTACTAACTTTAATCTATAGATGCTATGGGCTGTAACATGTCATTTAGCAAGTACTGACTGTAACATTGGCTGCCACATGCACATTAATGTGATATTGCGTATTCTAAATGACCAATGCACCATGTCGCAACGAAAAAATCCCCATTAAAGGGGTCAAGCTGCTTAACTTACACTCAGACATTAAAGAACTTTGTTTATACAATGCCCACAAACAGGTAAAATTGCTGTTGACTGAAACTTAATAAATGTTTCGTAGGCTTCATCCGTTGTGAGCTTTATCGGAATTATTTCAGCTTACACTTAAAAGTTCGACGCATTAATTTCAGCAATATTCCCTACTCACCTTTCTGCATTTTTTAAACAATCGGCATGATAAACTATTTATTTCAAGAGCAAAACTGGCAAACCCAATTGAGTGATTTGATTACAAATCCTCAAGAATTACTCGATGTATTAGAACTTTCGCATGATCAGTTATTATCTGGTGCTCAATTCGCAGCAGATGAGTTTCGCCTACGTGTGCCGCGCGCTTTTGTCGAAAAAATGCAAAAAGGTAATCCGCTTGATCCGCTTTTACTCCAAGTCCTACCGCATCATTTGGAACTTGAAGAACACGCCGGTTTTGTCACCGACCCTTTAGGTGAAGAGCAGGCTAACCAACAGCCAGGGGTATTACATAAGTACAAGTCTCGTTTTTTACTGACTTTAACCGGTGCCTGCGCGGTCCATTGCCGTTATTGTTTCCGCCGGCATTTTCCCTACCAAGAAAACCTGCCTAAAAATGACGATTGGGCAAACATTAAACAATATATTGAACAACAACCCGATATTAATGAAGTGATTTTAAGTGGTGGAGACCCGCTCACACTATCAAATCGTAAACTTCAAGTGTGGATTGAACGTTTATCGACTTTGCCACAAATTAAATTTTTGAGAATTCATTCACGAGTTCCTATCGTAATCCCCAACCGTGTCGATGAAGAGCTGGTTTCTAATTTAAAAAACAGTAGGCTACGCATTATTCTAGTGGTACACTCAAATCATCCATCAGAGCTAGATGACTTCACGTGCAGCCAGCTTCAACAGCTTGTCAAACAAGGAATCACCGTGCTGAACCAAGCAGTCTTATTAAAAGGGGTTAATGATTCTGCAGAAGTGTTGGTCGATTTAAGTTACCGCTTATTCGACGCAGGTGTAATGCCATATTATTTGCATGTTCTGGATAAAGTAAAAGGTGCTCATCATTTTGATACACCAGCTCAGGATATTGATTTAATTTATAAAAAAGTTTTAGAGAACCTACCTGGTTATTTGGTTCCTAAACTTGTACGGGAAATAGCGGGCGAAAAAAACAAGACACCGCTTTTTGGGGCTTCAACTTTTTGAGTTAAATAATAAAGATGACCACGCATACTTCAGATACGTTTTACAATCCGACTGAATTAAAGCTGGATAAATTAAGCTTTTGTCCGACCAATGCTAAAGGTCTGCAAGAGTGGTTAAACGGTATTTCAATTTTACAATTGGGTACCTCATCTAAAGCTTTATTCAATGCCTTACTTGAAATCTCCGAGCTGAAATGCCAAGAGATGTTACGTTTTGATTTGGTTCAAATTTTACATCCGACTATGGAAAGTGTGCTCACAAGCTTAGAAAAACACTTTACCAATCAAAGCCTCATTACCACGGATCGTAATGACCAAATCATTGAATTGGCGATGCTTTTACGCAGTCACTTTGCCAAAATCTATATTGATATTGCCAAACGATGTAATCAGCAGCTTAATCAACAAAAGTTTTCGATTTTTTCATTCGGCCATAAAAAAAGCTTACAAACCGCTCGAATTGCATCAATCTACTATGCGTTGCAACAACTGACACTGTTGTTGTATCAACAACATATGTTGTATGCCACACCGACTGCAGGTCAATGGATTGCGGCACATCAACTGATTGAATGTGCCATTGAACACAATTTCTATCAAAGTAATGTCAATCAGTTACTGGGTACTCAACATCAAATTGCAAATATTGCTCAAGCTTATGCACAATTAATCTTATTAGATATTTTCAATAATCATCAGATTCGCCCTGCTGAAATCCAAGGTTTGTATTTATGTAGCTTTGACTGGGCAAAATTGGTTCAAATCCTACCGAAAGAAACCACGCTTTCACGCTATGTTGTAGACACGAAAAAAGATCACCCACCGATTTATAACTCAAAACAAGATCGGTCTTATCAAGCCAATGTATACATTTCAACGCAAAACTTGCTCGATCATTTGACCGAAACGCAAACTAGAAATGCCAATTATTTATCTAAAAATGAAAAGTTATTTTTAACTCCAGCGCTATATTTCCATATTCATAATATTTTGACCAACAACACTGAACGTCGTCATGAGCGTTATGAATATTCTGCGCAAATTAATATTTGCTTTAGCTTAATGGTGGCGCATTTCTATCTCTCTAAAGGTAAAAACTTCCACGAAACTTTAGATTTAGAAGGCAATTATCAATTCCACAATGAAGCCTCTTTTGTCAATTCGCATGATTCAAATATGCCAACAGGCATGACTAATGCGAAAGCGCTAGATCGTGAAGCAAAACAGATTCATACCGCTGACGTATTAGATATTAGTGTGAATGGTTATCGCATTAAATGGACTGGCCCTACCCCTGCTAATTTAAAAACCGGCGAATTTATTTTGATTCAAGAAAATGCTCAAAGCCAATGGCGTGGCGGTGTTGTTCGTTGGATCAAACAATCGACTGAAAAAAGTTTGGAATTGGGTCTCGAAGTACTGGCTCAAGATTTGTATCCATGTTCAGCCCATATCCGTACCGACCGCAATACAACAAATCATCAACCTGCTTTATTGGTACAGACCACACAACTTGATCAAGTGTCTACGACCTTAATTTTACCTGGGGCAAATCTCTTCCGAGAGAAACAAACGATCCACCTTCGCTTAGGCAAAGAAGACATCAAAGTCTATCTCACCAAAGCGCAGTTGGTGACACAAAGCTTTATTCGCTTTGAATATGAATTATTGAATGAAGAGCAAGAAAATGTCGTTAAAGACTATATTGCGAAACAGAGCAATGAGATCAAAAATAACGACTTATGGGAAGCATTAAAGTGAGAAATCCATTACTATCCAAAAAACTAAAACGTACGGAAACTCGATTACTCATTATTGATGATAATCAAATACGTTTTAACCAGATACGTGATTTATTGACAGACAGCGAACATCAAGTTCATGCCATATTACTTGATGATTTACAAAATTTCGAAAAACAGCTGAATCTCAATTGGGACTTGATCATTTTTGGACGTGCTTATGATTTAAAATATGAACAAGCTTTAAGTTTAGTTCAACTATCGAGCCAACCGAATTTACCGATTATTTTACTTAAACCCGAAGACTATCAAGCAGAACAATATGCAAGTTTAGTCAAAAAAGGGATTTATGACATTGTCGATATTGCTGAACCTGAGAGTTTCTATTTTGGTTTAATCCGTGCTTTATCCTTTAGTCGCCTACAACAATCGCAGCAACATTTAATGGAAGAGCTCGAAACAGCTCAAATCCAAACCCAGTCTTTAGTTGAAGATAGTCGTAAAGCGGTTGCCGTGATTCAAGAAGGCATTCATATTCAAGCCAATGCTGAATATCTCACTTTGTTTGGTCTAAAAAATGAAGATGATGTAATTGGTCTGCCTTTACTTGATCTATTACAACCTACTGACCTCAACGACTTTAAACAACGCTTTAAAAAAATTAGCCAAGGGCAGCTCGATTTAGGACGTTTTGATCTTGTTTCGCAAAATATCGCAGTGGCTGGGCAAAACCCACTAAAACTCGAATTTATTGCCGCAGCTGAAGAAGATGCTTTACAGCTCGCAATTGAAATTGGCAGTCAAAGCAGCAATGCTGTAAGCACCGCGCCAGTTGAAGCCAGCCCACAAAAACCAAAAGCTTTTCAACAACTCAACCGTACCATCGGCCAACAACCTGCCAATGTAAATGCATTAGTGCTATTTACGTTGGCTTCTTGCTCAGATGCGATTTTTCAAAAAGATTGGAATACCTATAAGAGCTATTTCACCAATATTAAAGACTTCTTGAAAGATCAGACTCATGCTCCATTATTTAGTTTAGATAATGGTGCAATCGTTGCCTTATTCCAAGCGGATAATCAGCTCAAACTTGATTCTAAGTTGATTGGTCTTAACACCCTGAGCAAACCTCAATTACTCAGTGTAAACAATGAAACTTATCCATTAAATTTACGCATAGGATACAGTGTTTTAGACAGCGATATTCGTGATGAAGCACATTTTGATACCTTTATTGCGAAAGCCTTTAATACTGCGCTACCAATCAACCAACAAGCACCTGAAATCGATTTAACGATTCCATTAGAAATTGACATACCAAGTTTGGATTTCGGTACACCAGAAGCACAAATTGCGCCGATTGTCGTTAGTGATGAAGCTCCTGTTATCAAGGCCCTTCGCAACTGCTTAGAACGCGGTGAAATTCATCTTAAATATCAGCAACTGTATGATAAAGAAGATTCACATCTTTATACTTATGAAGTAACCAGCGGCTTTATTTTTGAAAATAAATGGAAAGATATCGCCCAACTACGTGAATTGGCTGAAGACTCAGAGCTATCCATTAAATTAGATCGTTGGATCTTGGTTGAATCGTGTAAACAGCTACACAACTTCATCACTCAGTTCCCTGAAGCGAAATTAATCGTTAACCTGAACAAAGAAGTGCTATATAACGACCGCACCTTCCCTGAGTTTATTTCTAAACTCATTACGATTATTCGTAGTAAATTGAAAAATCCGTTAATTTTACAATTTGCAGAAGAAGACATTCAGCTCAATATCGATGCCGCTCAAAAAGCATTTATTGAACTTCGTAAAAATGGTGCCGAACTGGCTTTACGTAATTTTGGTCATTCGATGTTTAGCGAATCATTATTACGTCAAATGGATGTTCACTGCTTAACATTAGATTCAAGTTTGACCAAAATGCTTGCAAACGATAAGTCATGCCAAGAGCTGCAAGAAAAAATTACCACTTATCATGAAATCAAAACTGTTGAAATCATGCTACGTGAATTAAATGACATGACCCTGTTTGCCAATGCTTGGAATGTTGAGGCTCGCTTTATTCAAGGCGATTATTTCCAGAAGAAACTCGACCATCTCATTGATGTTCAGGACCAATAAGGTTCTGAACATTGCCGATTTAAGGTTTATCTTTTTATCGGCACAAAAAAACGGGCATAAAGCCCGTTTTTTCGTTTTGGATATTAACGTTTGATAGAACGTGACATACCAGCAAAACGTTGTTTGAATTTGTCGATACGACCGCCAGTGTCAACGCTTTTCTGTTTACCAGTGTAGAATGGGTGGCAAGCAGAACATACGTCTAGGTAAATAGTTTCTTTACCAAGAGCTGAACGAGTTTCAATTACGTTACCGCATGAACATGTAGCAACTAAAGTTTCATATTTTGGGTGAATATCGGCGCGCATCGTCGATTACTCCTAAGATTTAAGAAGGTTTAGCTGTCATCGCAATTGATCACTCTTGCATCACTACAAGGAAGGCTTAAGAAAGCAGACCAACACCATAACAGACCATTCTTTTGGCCCACCGAGACGGATACCGTCAGAGCTAAGCACAACAAGTTGGGGCAAATTATAGCTGATTTTTTAATGTTAATAAATAGATATTCAAGGCTGAATCGCTCTACTCTTTAGGTTGAGCTTGTTCTAAATATTTCTGATATTGTAATTCGACTGTACGCTGAAATTGGGCTTGATCAAAATGATTTAATCTTTCAATAAATGCAGGACAAAACGTCGCTGCATTTACTGGCTGTAATGATTTGCTCATGCCCTCTAACATGCCTTGAAGCTGCTGTTTAAATTGTGCATCGACTGGCTGATCAACATCTTTTGCTTTTAATGGCTCTACACCATTAAAACGGACAGCCTGAACCGCAGCAATTAATTTTAGCTTGGCAGCTTGATAAGCCTGATCTAATTCCGTATTCATCTGTGGTTGTCGATCACGACATAATCTAACATGGGCTGCAGACTGATGAGCGGCATTTTTTCAATGACATCACGGTTACTATTTACGGATAAATCCTCTTGGGCATGAACGACTGTGTTCAGACCCAAGAATAAAATAAAGACACCTTGTTTAATTTTCATGATTTTTTTTCATCTATATAAGGTATTTTAAAAGGACGTATTCATCTCGTCCTTATTCTTGCCCACGGCTTTGTTTTGCCCAAAGGTTGGCAATCACACCACAGACCATCAACTGAATTTGGTGAAAGATCATAATTGGTAAAACTATCATTCCCATCGGCTGACTAATAAAGAGAATTTGTGCCATGGGCACACCACTCGCCAAGGTTTTTTTAGAGCCACAAAAGAAAATCGTCTTTTGATCAGCTCGGCTAAAGCCCAACCAACGTGGCACATATAACGCCAATAACATAATAATCGTTAATAGAACTGAGCACGCCACAATCAATAGGAATAAGGTCATACCACTCACTTGATGCCATAGTCCTGCCACAACCGCACTACTGAATGCACCATAGACCACCATCAAAATTGAGCCCTGATCAAATACCTTCACAATTTTTGGCACCCTCTTCATATAAGGAAACACCCAAGGACGGAGGAGCTGCCCTAAAATGAAGGGAATGAGTAATAACAGCGTAATTTGAATAATAGATGCAGTCGGATCGTAGTTATGTTGTGACTGGCCGAGAATAAAATAGGCCACCATCACTGGGGTAATAAACATCCCAATAATATTTGAAAATGATGCACTACAGACTGCGCCAGCAACATTACCCTGTGCTACCGAAGTAAATGCAATAGAAGACTGTACTGTCGAGGGTAAAAAGCACATAAACAAAAAGCCCCAATACAACTCTTGCCCTAACATCGGCACGAGAATTGGTTTCGCCATTAAACCCAATAATGGAAATAATGCAAAGGTAAAACCAAAAACTAAAGCATGTAACTTCCAGTGCATTATGCCTTCAACCACAGCCTCACGAGATAACTTTGCACCATGTAGAAAAAATAAAATGGCAATTGCAGCCGTTGTAATATAGCCAAAGATTTCTGCAGCTTGCCCACTAACAGGCAAAAACGTCGCAAGTATGACCATTACAAAAAGTAGAATGGTAAAACGATCCAAAGCCAACATTTTTAGCATAACAACATCCTGTACAAATTTCCCTTTAAAGCTCATCGGCACAAAAATGCCCAATAAGCTAAATTTACCATTGAGTAAATTTCATCTTACTGGGCCATATAAATAAAGCCAGCTTTTCTCCGATATATTCATTATTTTAAACGTTGATAGTGAGCTCAACGCAAAAAAATTTATAAATAAGAATATTCAGAATTACAGATGACTTTATATTAATGATTGCACATTAATTATTTCGTGCATTTGAGTCTTGTTGGATCAACTCAATTTTATAGCCATCTGGATCTTCAACAAAGGCAATGACGGTCACACCACCTTTCATTGGTCCTGCTTCACGTACCACGTTTCCGCCACGTGCTTTAATTTCTTCACAAGCCTTGTAGGCATCATCTACTGCAATAGCAATATGGCCATAAGCGTTACCCAATTCATAACTCTCCGTATCCCAGTTATGCGTTAACTCAAGTACAGTATGATTTTCTTCATCACCATAGCCCACAAATGCCAAAGTAAAACGACCTTCTTCATAATCACGCTTACGAAGCAAAGTCATACCGAGTACTTCAGTATAGAACGCCAATGAACGCTCTAAATTGCCTACACGTAACATGGTATGCAGCATGCGCATAATCGAGTTTCCTAAATCTATCATTATGTTTGAATACTATAGGGATTTAACATGCAAAGTTCAATTTAACTCTAGAACGCATATACCCACTTATTTCAAATATCCTAGTCCAAAACCGCAGATATGCTTAGGCTATTTACAAGCTTAGAATAAAAAAGCCCATTCAAACTGAATAGGCTTTTTTAATTCAAATTGAATTATGAACTGGATTTCTGTTCATGTTCTCTCAATAGTTTGGCGACCCAAACTACTAAAATTAAAATCGGAATACCAATTAAAGTCGTCATCAAGAAAAAGTTTGGATAACCGATATTGGTCACAATCGTACCTGAATAACCGCCTAAAATTTTAGGGGTTAAAGTCATTAATGAACTAAAGATGGCATATTGAACGGCTGTGAAAGAAACACTGGTCAAGCTCGATAAAAATGCAATAAATGCCGCGCCTGCAAGACCAGATGCCAAGTTATCAACAATAATCGCGAAATATAACCACAGCGAACTATAAGGCTTAATGACCTTACCTTTGATGTCCACATTCTGTTCAGCACTTGCCAAATTAATCGGTTGAATATCAACACCAAGTACACCTGCCATATTGGCCGCTGTATTCACTTGATATGCTAATTCGACACTCTTTTTCACCACATCATTTTCTAGCAGTTGAGCCGTTAATGTTTTTTGCTTTGCTGTTTCGAGCGCTTGTCCTGGAATTGCAGCACTAAATACACCAGTTTTATCAAGCTTTGTGTCGAATGGTTTAGCATCCAGAATAATTTGAATTTTTTGATTTTCTTTTAACTCGCCTGCCAAGTATTGTCCACGAACCACGATACTATTCGCAGTCTCTTGAGCTGAAATCGTGTTATCTGAAGTCACTGGCAGCAACATCATTGCTGAGTTTGAAAAAGCATTATTCAGATACGGCAAACTCACCTGTACTGGATGTTGATTCTTCGACTGATAATCCGCACTGACTTTAATATTTTGATCTGCAGCCAAGACTGCTTTTGGAATTTGAACTGCCCAAGCACCCGTATCATCCGGCGTCGCTGTATAGTGCTGCCCTGCTACATTGACAGTGACATCGCTTAATGGCTGACCTGATTTGACCAGACCGATAAAAATCAAGTTTGTTGAACTTGCTAAAATCGCACCAACAAACATCAATTTCATAATGTTCATGCGCTGCGCTAGCAAACCGCCAAGGAAGCCGCCAACCAAGCTAAAAATCACACCATAGACTTTTACAGCTTCAGCAATCTGCTCTTTGGTGAAGTTTAAATCTTGATAAAACACATTAGAAATGACGCCGGCGATAATATCGGAAATACGGTAAAAACCAATAAGTAACAACAGTACTAAAGCCAGTTTTAGACCATAACGCTTAAAGAAATCTGCAACTGGATTAACCCAAGTTTCAAATGCCATCTGCTTATTTACAGCACCCGATTTCACTAAAACAGAACCGACACCAAAAGCAACCACAGCTGAACCAATAAAGCGTACAGCCTCTAAACAGAACAAGGCGAATGAGTCTGAAATTTGCCACTGCTCTTTCAAGCTTTCAACCGCTACACCTGAATAGATATAACTCAAGACAAAGGCAACCACCGCAGCAAAGAATACAGCGACTAAACGATAATAGTCGGTCCGTTTATAATGCTTTTGTACACGGTCAACTTGCGGCTCACGTATCGATAAAGTTGTGATAATACCGATAACCATCACAGCAGCCATTGCAAGGTAAGTATATTTCCAAGCTTCATAAATATAGTTACCTTTGGCCGTGCCTAAATATGCAGCCAAAAATAACGCCCCTGCACCTGCCACGATCATGCCGATACGATAACCTGCATTATAGGTCGAAGCTAAAACGGTCTGCATTTCAGTTTCTGCCAACTCAATACGATAAGCATCAATAACAATGTCTTGCGTTGCGGCAGAAAAACCTAGCAATACAGCGCCAGCGGCCATTTGGTAAATATAGCTTTGTCCTAAAGCTGGATCTGAAAATGCCATGATACAAATTGCACAGATAATGAGAACCTGAGCGATCAACAACCATGCACGGCGACGTCCGAGTTGTTTGGTTAAAAATGGCACAGGTAACTCATCTATTAATGGCGCCCAAACAAACTTAAACGAATAGCCAAGCGCTGCCCAACTAAAAAAAGTTACTGCACTTTTATCAATTCCTGCTTCACCTAACCAAAGCGATAAACTGGAAAAGATCAGTAAAATTGGGATACCGGCCGAAAAGCCAAGAAAAAGCATAATCAGCGCACGTCGGTCTAAAAATGCAGTAAAAGCAGATTTCCATCCTGAAGCTTGTGTTGTCATGACTCAGTTATTTTTGTCAAAATCGAATGTTGCTATTCAAGCGCTTAATGACAACGGTTTCAACAACATTTATGAAATCATTGTTTTATTTTATCGATATTTCGCATGCTGTTGCTTGATCTTTGGCATTAAACCTGTATACCTTAATTACATATCTCTATTCTTTAGTTTTTTGGATTCAACAGTGACCCAGCGACTTGAACAAATTCACTCTTCTTTATCAACCACCATTAATGAAACCAACACAAAAAACTTAGCAGAAACAGTAACGACACTAAAGAGCGCTTTTGATCAACCCGAAATACAGAATACTTTAACTAAAACGCAGTTGCAGCCACTTCAGCTGACGCATACGCCTGAGCTTAAAAAAATACCGACGTCTACCAAGCGGATCAAACCACTTAATGACTTTTTAGGACAAGATCGTGCCCGAGCTTCGGTCGAAGCTGGCATTGCATTACCATACTCAGGCTATAACATTTTTGCTGTAGGTACCGCAGGCTTAGGTAAGCGCACCATGATTAAGCGCTTATTACAACAACACGCTAAAAACATGCCGACGCCTTCAGACTGGGTGTATGTCAATAATTTTAAGTTTCCGCGTGAACCGATTGCGCTGAAACTTCCTTCTGGTCAAGCGACAAAATTCCAAGCGTTATTACATCAAAGTTGGCAAACCACATTAAAACAGCTTGAACGTCGCTTTACCGCAGAAACCTATCACAATCGCATTGAAATGATTCGCCAACATGCCGGTGATGAACAACATCTTGCCTTAGTTGAATTAACCAGAGAAGGTGAAGAACTTGATCTTAAACTGATTTCTCAGGATGATGATCATTGCTTTGTTCCCGTGCATTTGGTCGATAACAAATACCAAGAAATGTCGAAAGAAGACATCAATGCACTAAGCAGCAAAAAACGTGCTGAAATTGCGTCAAACGTCCGTTATATGGATAAAAAACTCGAACGCCTTGGTCTGCATCTTGGTGATCTTGAAGATGATGCTCGCGATAAAGTTCAGGTTTTGAACCGTGAAATTGCTAAACAAGTCGTCATGCCGCGTATTGATGTGATTCAAAATAAATTCAGCATGGTTGAAGGCTTGGAAGATTATCTGAAGCAATATGCAGATGACATCATTCAAAATGTTGAGTTTGTACTTGAGCAAGAAGAAGATGACTTTACACCCGGCCAATTTAACCGCGTGCCATCTCGCTACCAAGCAAACATCATCGCCACACATAAACCTAATGCTGGTGCGCCAGTTATTTTTGAAGATTTCCCTACCCATTACAATTTGTTAGGTCATGTCGAACAACTGACCCAAAATGGCACCATCACCACAGACTTTACGTTAATCCGTCCTGGTGCATTGCATAAGGCCAATGGTGGATTCCTCATCTTGGAAGCTGAACAACTTTTAGAGCAGCCTTATGCATGGCAAGGTCTAAAACGTGCATTAAAGTCAGGACATTTAAAGCTGTCTTCACTTGAACATATGCTTACACTAACTGGTAGTATTTCGATTGAACCAGAAGCTATTGATTTAAATATCAAAGTGATCCTGCTTGCTGAACCTGATATTTATTACGATATTTTAGAACTCGAACCAGAACTGGGCAGTGTCTTTAAAATTCGTGCCGATTTTACCGATACATTACAACGTAATGACATTAATGAGCAGGCATATATGCAGCTAATTGCTGATTATGTGCAAACAGACAAACTTCTGCCGTTTGACCGTACAGCACTTGCTGCACTGTTAACTGATTCAAGTCGTCAAGCTGAAGATCAAAGCTCTTTGTCATTACATGCCCTCACCTTAGGTGATTTGATTCGTGAAGCACATCATCATGCAGCACTTGCTGGCGATAAAATGGTGACAGAAACACATATCAACACCGCTCTTGATCATCGTAAATACCGTCTAGGCTACTTACGTGAATTATATTGGCAAGATCTCACTCGCGGTACACAGTTAATCGAAACCAAAGGTCATCGATTCGGGCAGATTAACGCCCTCTCTGTGATTCAATATGCTGATGTTGAATTTGGTTTACCGTCACGTTTAACGGCTTCGGTTTATCAAGGTGGCGGCGATATTTTAGATATCGAGCGTAGTGTAGAACTCGGTGGTTCTTTACATGCCAAAGGCGTCCTGCTGATGTCGAGTTTCTTAAAGGCACACTTTGGTCGTGAACAAATTTTACATTTTTCTGCTGCCCTTGCCTTTGAGCAAAGCTATGGCCAAGTAGATGGCGACAGCGCAACTGTTGCAGAGCTTTCAGCTCTTATTTCCGCTATTAGCCAATTACCGATCGATCAATCATGGGCAATCACTGGCTCCATGAACCAATTGGGTCAAGTTCAACCGATTGGTGGTGTAAATGCCAAGATTGAAGGCTTCTATGATGCATGTAAATTACAAGGGCTAACAGGCAAGCAAGGTGTGATTATTCCACGCCAAAATATGCAGCACTTAATGTTACGCAAAGATGTGATTGAAGCTGTGCAACAAGGTCAATTCCATATTCACGCCATAGATACCATTGACCAAGCTCTAGAAATTTTGATGGCGCGTCCAGTAGGCACTCTTGATAAAAAAGGTCGTTATAGCAAAGGCTCAATCTACGCTGCTGTCATGGAGCAACTTGAGTACTGGCAAGCGATTGAAGACGGTGCTGAGTTTGAGGAAGAAGAGCCAAAGAAAAAGAAAAAAAAGAAGAAGTCAAAAAAGAATAAAGATAAAAAGGCAAAGAAGTCTGAAGCTCAAGACAGCACTGCTAAAAATGGGACTGCTGAAAACGAGCAACGTGTTGAAGAAAGTCCGACTGAAGACAATCCGTCATAAATCTTCGATGAGTTTATTCATTTGTTGATTTTTCCACCACCCTTTGTGCTTTAAATGCGTATGGGGATGGTGGAAAAACGCATAAACCACGACTTTTTTGATAAATAAGTCATAAAAAAAGCGCCTTAAAGGCGCTATTTTTATCTGTATCCAATGATCAAAATCATCAAATACACATCCAATTAAGCTTCAGGAGCTGGGCTATATTGTTCAACTAAAGGTTGTAATTCACCTTTTTGGAACATATCAAGCATAATGTCGCTACCACCGATCAACTCACCATTGATCCATAATTGTGGGAAAGTCGGCCAGTTTGCAATTTGTGGAAGAGTTGCGCGAATATCTTGATTTTCAAGAATATTTACATAAGCAAACGGACGACCAATTTGACTGAGCGCTTCTACTGCACGCGCAGAGAAACCACACTGTGGAAACTGTGGAGTGCCTTTCATGTAAAGTAGAACTGCGTGTTTAGCAATTTGGTCACGAATTAACGCTTCTGTATCGCGTGCTTGTTCAGTCATTGATATATCCTCAATAAATCTGCTTCGCATTATACCCAAAACTGAGTAAAACAATATGACTAAAGCAATATTTCACGTTTTATTTACATTTCAGCTTTTCAAGTGAGTCATATTTTGCTTATATAGACCTCTTGATGCTCATATATATATGGCGTCTCCTCTATATTATTTCAATCACCTGACAAATTAGAGTTAGTCATGAATAACATTACCCTTGCCCCAGTACAAACTGATCAACCATCGCACTTGATGCCAGTATTTGGCCGCCAACCGATCAGCTTTGTCCGAGGTCAAGGTGCTCACCTGTATACCGCAGATGGCACAGAATACTTAGACGCACTGACAGGGATAGCTGTTTGTGGTTTAGGTCACTCACATCCTGCAATTACAGCTGCAATTGCTGAACAGGCAGCGACCCTCATTCATACCAGTAACTTATTTGAAGTGCCTTGGCAAACGGCTGCTGCGCAAAAATTAGCTGAAGTTGCGGGTATGGAAGAAGTTTTCTTCTCAAATAGTGGTGCAGAATCAAATGAAGGTGCAATCAAAATTGCACGTAAATTTGGTCATATGCAAGGTGTTGCAAGCCCTAAAATTATTGTTGCTGATCATTCATTCCATGGTCGTACCATGGCGACATTATCTGCAACAGGTAACAAAAAAGTTCAAGAAGGCTTTGGCCCACTGGTTGAAGGTTTTATTCGTGTACCTTTTGGTGATATCGAAGCAATTGAAGAAGCTGCAATTCACCACCCAGACATCGTAGCGATTTTGGTTGAGCCGATCCAAGGTGAAGGTGGTGTAAATACTGCACCTCAAGGTTTTAGCTACCTCGAAGAAATTCGTCAAATCTGTAATCAACACAACTGGTTAATGATGCTTGATGAAGTGCAAACAGGTAACGGCCGTACTGGTAAATACTTTGCATATCAACACACCAATATTATTCCTGACGTGCTAACTACAGCAAAAGGTCTAGGTAATGGCTTCCCTATCGGCGCAGTCATGACTCAAGGTCGTGGTGTTGGCGTTTTAACAGCGGGTAACCACGGTTCAACTTATAGCGGTACAGCATTAGGTTCACGTGTGGTTTATACCGTGATTGATACCATTCAAAAGGAAAACCTTATTGAAAATGCTGCAAATATGGGTGCGTATCTTGTTGAGCAATTCACAGAGCAACTTGCAGAGCAAAACGTGACTGTTCGTGGTTTTGGTTTAATGGTCGGCATTGAATTACCAAAAGCATGTGGCGAACTTGTGAATATTGCACGTGATGAGCATCACTTGATTATTAACGTAACAGCAGGCTCTGTGATTCGTTTATTACCTACGCTGAACATCAATAAAAAACAAGCGGATATCTTGATTGAACGCATTGTTAAAATGGTGAAAAACTTTCTAGCGTAATTTGTGCCGAAAGTAAAAAAAGCCGCTGATTGCGGCTTTTTTTATATCTTTTTAAACCTTTTTTGTTTTTATGAGGCTTCTTGGTATACACGTCCGCCTGGTAATTGACTGAAATACAATTTTAATGCATCTAGGCAACGATGAATTTTAGTAGGCTGTTGATCACGTTTAGACATCACAGCATATAGAGTAAATGATGGTAAACGCCATTCTGGTAAAACTTCAACAAGAGAACCGTTTAATAAGTCTTTTTGCGTATCTAGATATAATATTCTTGCAATGCCATGTCCTTGTTGACACATTGCTTTTGCAGCAAATACATTATTTGTTGTAAATCGGGAGTGCACATCCAATGCAACCTGCTCTTTAGTCACTGCATTTTCAAATGCAAAATGCTGAAAGTTTTTAACCAAATTTATTTGAACCATATCATGATTTTGTAAATCTTCTGGTCGTGTAATTAAACTGGTTTGGTTGATATAGCTTGGTGCTGCAACGAGAACTTGTTCAACATGTGCCAATGGCACCACATGAAACTGTTGATCATCAATTTTTGAACTCATTCGTAGCGCAATATCAATGCGGCCATCAATTAAGTCGATATATTGATTATCTGCTTCTAGATGAACGGATAAACCGCGATGTGCCGACATCCAATGTGACAATGCAGGAATCACATGATTCGCACAAATTTCTGGTGTCGATGCAATACGTAATTCACCGACTAAGTCGTCACGAAGTTCATTGATACGAATTTTGCCGCGCTCTGCGGCAGATAGCATCTCTTGGCAACTATGAAAAAAAGCTTGTCCAGCTTCTGTCAAACTTAACTTACGTGTTGAACGATGTAAAAGAATGACTTCCATATCCTGCTCTAGTGAGCGGATTTGCTGACTCACGGCACTCGTGGTAATACCTAACTCACGAGCAGCACCGCTAAACGAATTTTTTTCCACAACGCAAGCAAAGACACCCATTGCTCGAAGTTGATCTAACATAAATTTCCCTCATAAACTTATGAGAAGCTTCATCTTTCGATAAAAGCAACTCATTGTATTATACGGGGATATTTTGCTTTTGCATTATATATTTAATTATTTGGTAAAACTGAAGTTGGATTGATTGGTTTACCATCTAAACGCACCTGAAACTCAAGCATCGTACGGTTTGTACCCGATGAACCCATCTCACCAATTTGCTGCCCTGCTTTCACAGTATCGCCACTTTTGACATTCATTTTACTGTTATGTGCATATGCAGTGATATAGCCATTAATATGCTTCACCAAAATTAAATTGCCGTACTCTTTAAGACCATCGGCGGCATAGACCACTTGACCATCAGCTGCTGCAAAAATAGGATCACCTGTATTACCTGCGTAACGTGTTCCTTTCACATTCGATGCTAAGTTATAGCCTTGTAATACCGTAGGACGTGATACTGGACTCACCCAACGTAAACTTGAAGAACTGACCACTGGCGTTGGAACTGTAGTTCGCGTCACTGTCGATGGAGTGGTTGAAGCTTGAGTCACGGGCGCTGTTTGCGTTGGCATTGCAATCGTTTGGCGTTGAATTGGTGCCGCTTGAGTCATGGCTTGCGTAGACGTTGTACGACGTGAGCCGCCATTTTTAAGGCGAATGGATTGTCCAACATAGATGCGATAAGGCTGCGCAATATCGTTCATTTCTGCAATGCTGACATAGCTCAAACCATAGCGAGCGGCAATGCCACTTAAAGTATCTCCCGAACGAACTGTATAATAATCCGGAGCAGTCGCATAACGGGTCGCATTATTAATTTGTGGTTTTGACGCACAGCCAGTCATGACCAAAGTCGTAACAACCGCAGCAGATAAAACAAGGGTCTTAAATAATGCTGCAGGAGCGGCAATAACGCGATATTGTGACACCAGGGACATCATCTTCCTCACTAATAATTCAAATATAGTCATTATGAATGGGCTAAGATTAGCAAAAATCCACTCTAAAAAAGTTGCGGCATAACCATTTTCACAAAGTTATAACATTAATACTTAAGATTTAGATAACTCTGAGTGCAAGTTATTCAAAATCTCATAGTTTGTAGCATCCATTTGTATAGGCGTTACACTGACATAACCATTTGCAACTGCAAAGAAGTCTGATTCGATATGCGTTAAGCCTTTCTTAGGCTCTGCCACTGCCTCGCCTGCCAATCCAATCCAATAGACTTGACGACCACGCGGGTCTACATGACTGGTAATCGGTTTGGACTGTAAACGTCTTCCTTGATAGGTCACTTTGGTGCCTTGAAGTTCAGCAACATCTGGAATATTAATATTAAAAATATGTCGTGCAGGTAGCGCGGGTAGTCCATTGGCAATAAAATCATGCACCCATTGCGCGGCGACTGCATAATCTTCTGGGTTATTATAACTACGCACATTTGGCCCAGCCAAAGAGACGGCTAGCGCAGGTTGTTTCATTAAACGGCCTTCAAATGCCGCACCCACTGTCCCTGAATACAGCACATCATCACCCAGATTTGCGCCACTATTGATTCCACTCACCACCAGATCAAATTCGAAGTCGAACAAGCCATTCATTGATAAATACACACAGTCCGCAGGTGTACCATTTACCGCCCACATATTCGGTGCAATTTCGACAGGTCGTAATGGTCGATCTAAAGTTAAAGCACTTGAAAAACCGCTGCGTTCGCTTTCAGGCGCCACGATCACCACACGACCGAGAGGACGCAATGCATGTGCTAAAGCTTGGATACCGGGAGCAAAAACGCCATCATCATTGGCAATTAAAATATTCACAACTAAATTTCCATTACTAAAAAATTAAAAATGACTCGCAAGAACATTTTATTGAAATATATGAATAATTATATATATTTACATTTCAACATCCAGCATAAATGTGTGTGTACAAAATGAATAAAACCGTAGCACTTCGTGGTTTATTGGGCTTTGCTCTAGCAGCTTGCATGACTCAAACTGTGGTCGCAGACAATGACTTCACTCAAGAAGAAGCCAATACCATCGTAAAAGAAGACATTGCATCTGCACAAGTCATGTTAGAAGTATGCCCTGCGATTATTGGTCAAAATGCAAAATTTGATGCCAACATTCAAGCACTCACTAAAACATATCTTGCTGATTATTCTGATAAATCAATGACATTAGAAAAACTACAGTCTGACAGCGAATATAAATCAGTTCTTGAAGAAGCGCGTCAAGCTGCTAAAGAAACTGATAAAGCTGAGCAAAAATCAGTTTGTGATGACGTTTTAAGTTATGAAGGTTAATTGATCATTCAGCTTTGGACGTCCTCTAAATAGGTTAGTCCTTATTGCATCAAACCTGCCAAAAAAAGGATGAAGCCTTATAGCCTCATCCTTTTTTCTTTCACAATGTATTGATTTTTAAACAGCTTCAATACAATTTTCTACTGATCTCTACCAGAAATACGATTAAGCTAAGCAAATAAATTTTAGCTATTTGATATCTTTTAGGTTATTTAACAGGTTATTTAAATGAAAAACTCCTTTGTAAAATCTCTTTGTGCCCTTAGTCTTTCTGCTTTTGCTTTCACTACCATGTCTGCACATGCCGCAGATGAAAAAATTGAAGTTACCCCTACACCTCAAGTGACTACTCAAGAACTTGCAGCTATCTATGTACTATCTGAAGTCTGCCCAAAATTGGTGAATGACAAAGATCAACCAAAGTTTGAAGCGGGTTATGCAAAATTAGCTAAAGAATATATGCCGAATGAAAAGAACCCAGTAAATGCTTTACAGCAACTCAGCAAACAAAAAAGTTTTAAAGACGCTTTAAAAGAAGCGCAGTCTGATGCGAAGAAAGCTGGCGATAAGAAAAATGGTGCGATTTGCAAAGAATTGACTGCTTACAGCAAATAATACCAATTGGTTACAATACTTTTAAAATAAGCGCTTGCACCCCATAGCAGTCCGCCTAGCTTTGTCCTAAAATGCTAGGCTCTTTGTGCTTATACCTAAGTTATTGGAACCACCCAGAATGACCCGAAAAACCGCCCTTGCCGCATTACTACTTGCACCTAGTTTTTCATTCGCGGCAACTGTCCTTTCTGCACCACCTGAATTAAATAATAAATCTTATGTGCTGATGGACTATGAGACAGGGCAAATCCTTGCTTCTAAAAATGAAAACGAAAAATTAGCTCCTGCTTCAATGACAAAAATGATGACCAGTTACATCATTGAGCAAAAGTTATTAAGCGGTGAACTAACTGAAAATGAAAAAGTACGTATGAATGAGTCGGCTTGGTGTCGCGGCAGCAGCACTGAGTCATGTATGTACGTTCCGCTCAACGGCACTGCAACTGCATTAGAAATGTTACGTGGCATTATCATTCAGTCGGGTAACGATGCTTCTAAAGCTATGGCAGAACATATTGCTGGCAATGAAGGCACCTTTGCCCACATGATGAACCAAGAAGCGAAACGTATTGGCATGGTGAATACTCAATTCATCAATGCGACAGGTATGCCAGCTGAAGGTCATTTCTCGACTGCCAAAGATATGGCGACTCTTGCGCAACATATCATTCATGACAGTTCAAAATACTATCCGATCTACTCTGAAAAAGAATTTACGTTCAATGGCATTAAGCAAGGCAACCGTAATGCCCTGCTTTATACTGACCCAAGTGTAGATGGTTTAAAAACTGGTCATACTGAAGAAGCGGGCTACTGCTTAACGACTTCAGCTAAACGTGGTCCTTTACGTTTAATTTCAGTGATCTTTGGTGCGCCAAGCATGAACGAGCGTGCATCTCAAACACGTGAAATTTTAGCTTGGGGTTATGCAAACTTTGAAACTGTAAAAGTTCAACCTGCTAAACAAGTGCTTGCAAAAGCAAAAGTTTGGTACGGTAAAGACAATGAAGTTCAAGTAGGTCTAGCTGAAAACTTTAACGTGACGATGCCTAAAGGCGAAGCGAACGCCATTAAAACTCAATTGGTTGTTCAACCAAAATTAACTGCACCTTTAAAACAAGGTCAAGTGGTCGGTAAATACGTTGCAACGCTTAATGGCAAAGTCATTGCTGAAAAACCACTTGTAGCTCTACAAAATGTTGAAGAAGCTGGTTTCTTTGCAAAAATGATTGATCACATCAAACAATTCTTTAGCAACTTATTCTAAGTTTAATGAAAACTGAGCTTTAAGACTAAAGTGAAAGCATCTAGATTTCGGTCTAGGTGCTTTTTTATTTTATAATGCCTAAAAACCTGTAGATGACTTTCCTATGAGCCAAAACATTCGCCCTTATTTACACACTGTTCCACGTATTGCTGACTCTTGCTATATCGATGAAATGTCAGTGGTGATTGGCGATGTTGTATTGGCTGAAAATGTCTCTGTTTGGCCATTTGCTGTGATTCGTGGTGATGTAAACCATATTCGTATTGGTAAAAACTCTAATGTGCAAGATCACTCAATGTTGCATGTGAGTCATAAAAAAGCCGATAAGCCTGAGGGTTCTCCACTGATTATTGGTGAAGATGTCACAATTGGTCATCATGTAAAATTACACGGTTGTACCATTGGTAATCGTGTTTTAGTCGGTATAGGTACGATTATTTTAGATGATGTAATTGTTGAAGATGATGTGATGATTGGTGCTGGTTCACTTGTTCCACCAAATAAGGTTTTGGAAAGTGGTTATTTATATGTGGGCAGTCCAGTCAAAAAAGTCCGCCCCCTAACCGATAAAGAAAAAGCATTTTTACCGTATTCAGCGCAGAATTATGTGAAGGTGTCGGGGAATTATAAATAAAATAGATTTTATTTAGGTTAATTTTTATTAAAGCATTATTTCAATGCTAAAAATTTATTTATTGTTTTGCACCTAAAATGCATATATTAGAATAAATATAAAATTAGATAGTATTTCCTTAGTTACATTTTCAAATTTTATTAGTCATCTTATTTTATTAAGCTCGAATATAATTACAATATTTGGACATAGTATGACTAGCCCTACTTTTTTGCATCAACTGCCAAAAGAGCAGCTACAAAAGCTTTCAAAAGAAGATATAAAAAAAATTCATGAGGCAGAACAACTATATTGGAATCATAAGCCTCACACAAAATATTATGTAGCATTTAACAGTGCAAAAACTAAAAATGGTGGACTTGTTCGGGCATCAAATCATACTTTTAAAGTCCAAGGGATATCATTGGCATTGATAGGTGATGAAGCCATATACTTAGATGGTTCAACAGCAAAAATTATCTCTGGCGCAGGATCGCTTTTCAATGTAGATGGTCGATCAGCCGCTCTAATCGGTTCATTTTTAGAAAATGGCGATGAAATTATTGATAGTCCAATTACATCTCATGTATTACGCTTATATCATGATGCGATACCCCCTATAGGCTTTATGACTACAACAATTGGAGACTCAAAAAATGTCTAAAGGATTCGGCATTCATGGGTCTACAACGAGCCACGGAGGAACAGTCATATCCACTCAGTTCAGAAGTTCACAGATGGGGAATCTTTTTTCTTCGTGCTGGAGATGGTTTCGCATGTCCGAAATGTAAAACTTGGTCTACGTTAATTAAAAGTAATGACCACGTTATTTTTGATGGCAAGGCTGTAGCTTATGTAGGCGATAAGTTCACTTGTGGTGCTACCTTACTCCCTAAGCAAGTACATGTAGTTGGAGCTAGTGGTGGTCCTAGTAATTCATCCGTCTTAAATTTTCAGACAACATCTCAACAAAGTAATAATTTGGCAAACAATTTTAGCCGTAACAAAGAAAATTATGAAAATTATTATATAGAACAAAATAGAACACAATACGTGAAATTCAAAAATTTAATTCTTCCTTATGATGAGGATAAAAAAGGTTGGGTAGGAGTTGTTTCTCAAGCTATTTCTGGGACTTGTGAATATATTGTTAGCTATATTTTAAAGGGTCGTGAATTATTTATAACAGTTTCCTATATAGCCCCTCCATTAAAAGGAGATGCTAAAATTAAACCTTTTGTTTCAGTAAAAATATTTAGAGAAAAAGCAAGAGATTTTAAACTACTCTCACAAAAAAATTTAGAAATAGGGAATGGTGTCTGGAATACTGAAAAGGGGAAAGAACCAGTTGGATCAGGAACAATTCTTCTTCCGGAGCCCAATTTGTCTTTAATTAAAGTTGAAATGCAAATGGGATATGAAGCCAAATTAGATGGCGGAATAATTTATCCAAATCCAAGATTTACAACACATACATTCACATTAACTTCGGCTGCTAGACGTATTTCATGAAAAAATATCTAATTTTAACTATTCTTTTTAGTACAGTTTTCACTATAACTGGATGCTCTAATGCACAAGAGATTCCAAAGAAAAATGAAGTTGTAGAAGAACAAAAAATATCCCTATCAGATGATATTATCATCCAAAAATACAGAATATTAATGAATGATATAGACATTCATAACCCTAAATCTAAAGAAAAATTAAAAAATATTTTATTAGATGTAAAAAAAATCCAAGCTCAAAATGAGCAAGAAAAAATAGAAATGAATATTTATCTCTCTTTAGAAATGTATCAAGAGGCTTATGAATTAAATAAGAAACAACTCAATGAGAGACCAACTCAAGCTAAATTATTTAAGCACTGTGAACTAATGCAAATTTTGAAATATCCGCAAAATGACCTGCGATCTTGTCAGAGTAAAGTAGCAGAAGGTATAAGGAATGAATTAAAGACTATCCCCAAAGATGATCCAGCCTATCCGTATGCTAAATGGGGATATTTATTAGCTATGTATAAATCAGGACATGGTGAGTATAAAGAACAAATGGAAAAATTCATTAACTCGACTACAGATGAAACAATGAAGTTCCAATTTCAGGGTTCTTATGAAATGGCAATTGAAAGTAACAATTGAAATAGTGCATGTATTAATTATTTTTTAATATTAATCATATCCATATTACAAAAAAAAGCCTATATCAACTGTACAGGGCTTTTTATGATTCATTGTTTCCAACCCCATTTATGAAACAGTGTTCCATAAATTTCTACGCTAAAAAATATCTCTATCCAAAGAATTCACCTCCCATCGTAGCCACCGCTCCCTAAATTTTGTAGAATAGCGTTTTTACCCCATGGTGCTTTTCTATGACCGCTTGGACTGCTCACGTCACTGTTGCGACAGTCGTTGAAAAAGACGGAAAATTCCTATTTGTTGAAGAACATACAGAAGGTGTGACCCATACTGTATTTAATCAACCTGCAGGTCATGTTGAAGCTGGCGAAACCATTATTGAAGCCGCCATTCGAGAAACCATGGAAGAAACAGGTCACGATGTAGAAATCACGAACCTCCTAGGCATGTATACTTATACTCCTCCGATGTTCCCTGATCGTACTTATTTCCGTTTCTGTTTCTTAGCTAAAGACATTCAGCACCATGCCGATGCACAATTAGACACAGGTATTGTCGGTGCAGTATGGATGACGCTTGATGAACTCATTGAGTCTGCCCGTGCGCGTAGTCCATTAGTCATCAAAGCTGTGCAAGATGCTCTTTCAGGTCAAAAATTTCCTTTATCGCTCATTTACGAGCACCAAAATTCTCCCTTAATTTCAAATTTGGATGCTTAATCCTATGCAACAACGTGTCATCGTCGGTATGTCTGGTGGTGTAGATTCTTCTGTATCTGCAGCACTTTTACTTCAACAAGGTTATCAAGTTGAAGGTCTTTTCATGAAAAACTGGGAAGAAGATGACGGCACGGAATACTGTACGGCAATGGAAGATCTTGCCGATGCTCAAGCCGTTTGTGACAAAATTGGTATCAAACTTCATACTGCAAACTTTGCAATGGAATATTGGGACCGTGTCTTTGAGCATTTCTTAGAAGAATATGCCGCAGGTCGTACACCAAACCCAGATATTCTCTGCAATAAAGAAATTAAATTCCGTGCATTTCTAGACCATGCTGTGAACTTAGGAGCTGACTTTATTGCGACAGGCCACTATTGCCGTCGTGGTGAAACGCTAAAAAATTCACGTGGTGAAGAGTATGCCCCTCTACTACGTGGCCTAGACAACAATAAAGACCAAACCTATTTCCTACATGCAGTGCATGGTCGCGAAATTAACAAGACTTTATTCCCTGTAGGTGAAATTGAAAAACCACAAGTGCGTAAAATCGCTGAAGAATTAGGTCTAATCACCGCGAAGAAAAAAGATTCAACAGGAATCTGCTTTATTGGTGAACGTCGATTTAATGACTTCTTAAAGCAATATTTACCTGCTCAACCCGGAAAAATCGTCCTTGACACAGGTAAAGAGGTTGGTGAACATCACGGCTTAATGTACTATACGCTCGGCCAACGTGGTGGCATCGGTCTTGGTGGTCTAAAAGGTGCTGAAGAAGGCGCTTGGTTTGTACTGCATAAAGATATCGAAGGTAATCGCCTAGTCGTTGGTCAAGGTCATGAACATCCACTCATGCAAAGCACCATTTTATGGTCTGAAGCGATTGATTGGGTGGCTGGTGAACATGAGATTCCTGAATCAGGTTTCCGCTGCACAGCGAAAACTCGTTATCGTCAGCCTGACCAAGACTGTACAATATTTAAAGACCCTACAGCGCCAAATGGTGTGCGTGTCGAATTCGATGAGCCACAACGTGCTGTTACACCGGGTCAAAGTGTGGTGTTCTACACCGGTGAAGTTTGTTTAGGGGGTGGTGTGATTCATCATACCAATGCGCCTAAACCGGATTTTATTGAATAAGGATTGTTTCGGATGACAGAGTTACCGTTTCAACAGCCTCAGACTCTGAATACTCGCCAAAATCGTGCATTGGCGTTAGCTGCTGTTTTTCAAGCGACACAGCTGACCCACATGACTGCATTGACTGGGCAACAGAGTATCGGGGAAAGCGGTAACTTTTATTTTGAACATCTCATTAAAGCCAGTTTAAATATCCGTCCTAAGTCGAATCAGTCTAGTCAGACGCTTGATTTTTTTAGTGGCTTGGCGGATATTTCGCTGGGATTAAAAACCTTAGAAAGTAGCATTACTCAACCCTTCAATACATCTCCCAAATCTAGACTTCCTAAACTTGCCAATACTAAGCTACCCATGACGTATGCGATGGCATTATTGCAGTTAGAAAAGAAAGTCTATAGCAATCCTAAATTTGTCGAAATCATCGAACAATCCCAACAAAAAATTCTAAGACAGCTTTCCTTTTTTGATAATAATTATTTACATCCAAGTATCATTGCCAATTTAGCGCAAACCTATATTGAAACTGCAGGCCAAATTAATCCACGTATTATGGTTCGTGGTAATGCCGAAGCATTTAAAGACACCTCTCATACCAATCGCATTCGCGCCACCTTATTTACCGGCTTACAAATGGCACATTTATGGCGTCAGCTCGGTGGTAGCTCATGGGGTATGATTTTCAGTAAGCGCAAGCTACTACAAGATATTCAAGATCTTGCCCGTTTACAGTATCAGGTGGTTTAACTGATGCAGTACGGGCTTTTTGTTTTACGTTTAATTCCAAAATTTAAGGAATCGCTATGAACGCTTTAACCGCACTTTCTCCATTAGATGGACGTTACGCAAGCAAATGTGATGCTCTACGTCCCTTCCTCTCTGAGTTTGGTTTAATCCATGCTCGTGTGACTGTTGAAGTGCGTTGGTTACAAGCGCTTGCAAACCGTCCTGAAATCACTGAAGTTCCAGCGTTCAGTGCTGAAACTAACGCTGCGCTTGATGCAATTGTTGCGAACTTCTCTGAAGACAATGCAAACCGCATTAAAGAAATTGAACGTACAACAAACCATGATGTAAAAGCAGTTGAGTACTTCTTAAAAGAGCAAATCGCACATATCGATGAGCTTAAAAATGCTGGAGAATTCATTCACTTTGCATGTACATCTGAAGACATCAACAACTTGTCTCATGCTTTAATGCTTAAAAATGGCCGTGAAGTTTTAGTTGCAGCAATGCAGCAAATCATCGATTCAATCGTTGCTTTGGCTGAACAACACGCTGAACAACCAATGTTGTCTCGTACACATGGTCAAACTGCAAGCCCAACAACTTTGGGTAAAGAAATGGCGAACGTGGCTTACCGCCTTGCACGTCAAATCAAACAATTCAAACAAGTTGAATTACTTGGTAAAATCAATGGTGCAGTAGGTAACTACAACGCGCACTACTCTGCTTACCCTGAAATTAACTGGCCTGCGCATTCACAAGCATTTGTTGAATCATTAGGTTTAGAATTTAACCCGTACACCACTCAAATCGAACCACATGACTACATGGCGGAACTTTTTGATGCGCTACGTCGTTTCAACACCATTTTGATCGACTTTAACCGTGACGTTTGGGGCTACATCTCACTTGGTTTCTTCAAACAACGTTTGAAAGAAGGCGAAGTTGGTTCTTCAACAATGCCACATAAAGTTAACCCAATTGACTTCGAAAACTCTGAAGGTAACTTGGGTATTGCGAATGCGGTATTGGCTCACCTTGGTGAAAAACTTCCTGTATCTCGTTGGCAGCGTGACTTAACTGACTCAACTGTGCTTCGTAACATGGGTGTTGGTTTTGCACAAAGCTTGATCGCTTTTGAAGCTTGCTCTAAAGGTATTGGTAAACTTGAATTGAATGCTCAACGTATTCTTGAAGACCTTGACCATGCGCAAGAAGTACTTGCAGAACCGATTCAAACTGTTATGCGTCGTTATGCAGTTGAAAAACCTTACGAAAAACTTAAAGCCCTAACTCGTGGTCAAGCAATGACTCGCGAAATGATGGTTGATTTCGTAAATGGTAACGAATTAGAAGCTGTTCCAGCTGCTGACCGTGCGCGTCTTGCAGAAATGACACCTGCAACATATACAGGTAATGCATCAACTCAAGCAGCAAACATTAAAGATCTTATTTCTAAAATCTAATTTTAGATAGATCAAAAAAAACGAGGCTTCATGCCTCGTTTTTTATTTATAATACTTCTGCTCTCTTTGAGATGAGGAGCATGCTCCGCAAGGAGATGAGACTATCCAACTCTCCCTTGCGAACTCAGAATATATTCTGAGGATTCTCATCTCCTATAAGGAGATAGAAAATTTAGACGCAATTTTATTCTGCAGGGCAATATTTCGCCCAATCATCTTTCATTCGCTGTAATTCACAACCCGTTAAAACATCTGAGTAATAAATATAATATGTGGCATTGGGATACTGAATTTCATGGCGAAACATCATGCCCCGCAAAGATACAGAGAGCTCTTCTGGAAAATCATCTGTTAAATTAAGTTCTTCAAACTCATAGTTAAAATAACAATTTTGAGTCGCAATAAATGCCTCAACAACGGCCATAGTTACTTCCAAATACATAAACTTAGAGGTGGTCCCACATGTTTGAACAACTAAAAGCGTATTTATAAGTGATATTCCGCTCTAGTTAAGCCACCTTGTTTTGTTGGGGTAGCTGATCATAGTAAAACTCATTTAGCCTTGCGAAGCAGTGCTTCTCATGTCTAGACTCGAATGAGGTCGTTTCAGATTATAAAACTCAAAATATGCACTCAATTGCTTTTTCGCATCTGTGACACTGCTATAAGCTTTGAGATACACCTCTTCATATTTAACGCTCCGCCATAA